>CAYLTX010000096.1:16995-18847 GCA_964386725.1 uncultured Bradymonadales bacterium
TTGAACGGGAACGTCGCAAACTACGATTTGCGTTAGGCGTTAGAACCTTCATGGGTTGATGGGGGTTCGAAGACTGACGCTCCGAGAATACCGATCTTCATGAATCCATCCCTGTACAGTCTGGACGAGTTGCCCGCCTATCGCGCATTCGGCCGAATTGTGCGCTCCGATCGGCCGATCCCCTTCGAGCGAGCCGTCTCTACAGATGCCGAGCCGGCACTCAGACTGACCGAAGTCCCCGATCTAAGCGGGCAGCTCGACCTGGATTCGCTCGACCTCTTTCATGATGCCGAAGATCTCCCGGGCGGGCCTCGCCTGCGGGGATACCGCGGCGACGGCGTCGTCGTCTTCGACCACGCCGAATTTACGCTGCGCTTTTGGCTCGCCGACGATCGCGTCGAATACGCGCTCGCCGAGGAACGCGACGACGCGTTTCGCTTCGGGTTGATGGTCGAGCGCTTTGCGGTGCCTCTCTATATCTTATTTACGTCCGACGAGGCGATCGGTGTGCACGGCGGTGCCGTTGCGCTCGATGGGCCGCACGGCAAGCAAGGCTGGAGCTTCCTCGGCCCGTCGGGGGCCGGCAAGTCGACCACCGCCCGCACCTTGCTCGACCACGGCGCGCGGCTGATCGCCGACGACCTCACCCTCATCGACACCGCACGACAAGTCGTCCTGCCCGGGTGCCCGGCGGTGCGCCTTTGGGAAGAAGAGGGCGCCGTCGGCCAGGCGATCCACGACGTCCAGTTGATGGAAACGACCGCCAAGCGGTGGTATCGTCTCGGTCCGTCTTATGTGCAGAACGACCCGATCGCCCTGGGCGGCCTGATCGTATTGGACCCGCTGCCCGCCGGGGAGGGCGCGCCGAGCTTCGAGTTCGCGCGTCTGCGCGGCCAGGAGGCGTTTGCGGCCGTGATGAAGCAAGTGTTTAATTTTTCGGATCCGCCGCCGGAGTTTGCGACGCGGTTGTTTCGCAGCACCAAGGACTTAATCTCCCATGTGCCGGTGCTGCGGTATCGCTACCGCCGATCGGCGGACGGCCAGCCCACGCATGTCGGGCCGTTATGCGAAAAGATCGGGCGTTAGAAGCATCAATGGTTAACGAGGGTTCAAAAACAACGTCTCAGCAACCCGAAAAGCCGCTAGGACCTAACCCAAATTGTAGTTCGCGCCGCAGTTCAGGCGCCTCAAATAGAGGATCTTACAGGAACCGAGCATCCTCTATTTGGGGCGACGTTTGAACTACAACGTCGGAAACTACAATTTGCGTTTGGCGTTAGAACCTTCTTTGGTTGATGGGGGTTCGAAGCGAGGATCTCACAGGGACCGAGCATCTTCTTCAGAAAACGAGCCACCATGAAACCCCTACACCCCATCGCGCAGACCGAGATGCTCGTCGAGCTCATCGCCGCGCGTGCGGCCAGCGAGCTATTCAGCATCGAGAAGTTGTTGCAGACGGTGGGGCGCTGGTCGCGCCGAGCGGCGCAGTTGCCGGTTCGTCAACAGCGTCCGGCCGCCGAGTGGCAGGAGATCGCCGAGCTGCTGGCACATCGCGCCTCGAGGCTGGTTCCCGGGGCCGAGTGTCTGCACCGGGCGCTGGCGTGCCGGGTGTGGCTCGCCAGGCGCGGGGTGGACGCCACGATCGTTGTCGGTTTCCGCAAGCGGGGCGCGATCGAGGGCCACGCGTGGCTGGAGATCGCCTCGCCCGATGGTCTGCATACGATGTTTAAGTCCGAGGGTGATGACTATCGTGAGTCCTTTCGAGAAGCTGCTTAGGTTTCTTGGTTGAGGGTTGAGGGTTTCTTGGTTGAGGGTTGAGGGTTTCTTGGTTGAGGGTTGAGGGTTTCTTGGT
>CAYLTX010000096.1:18947-24072 GCA_964386725.1 uncultured Bradymonadales bacterium
TGAGGGTTTCTTGGTTGGGGATTGGATGGTGATTGAGTGGGGTCGGAGCGAGGGGGGCTTTCCCGTGGGGTTTGAAAGTACGCGTCTGGTCCTCGAGCGGGTGGTTGAGGGGAGCCGGATGGGCGCGGGTGTGCCTCGGCGTGACGAGCTCCTATGGGATCGTGCGGGTGAGCGGGGTGTGCTGCCGATCTTGTATCGCTACGCGAGTTGGCGTGGGGAGTCGCCGCCGGAGAGTGCGCGAGAGCAGTGGCGCCGGCATGTGGCGCGCCTGGCGCTTTATCGGCGCGAGTTGTCGCGCACCGTGGCGGCGCTCGAGGCGTTGGGGCCGGTCGTGGTGCTCAAAGGCGAGCCGCTGGCGCGGCTGCTCTTTGGCGACGCCCTGATGCGCAATACCACCGATATGGATTTGCTGATCGCCCCCGATCGGGTCGGCGAGGCGGTGCGGGTGCTCGAGCCGTTGGGGTATTTGCCGGTGCACGACGCGCAGGCGAAGCCCTGGACCTATAACCAACTGGCGCTGGTCCACAGACAATACGGCACGGTCGTCGAGTTGCACTGGCGGATCGCCTTCCCCCATCTGCCCAGTCCGCCCGCAACGCAGCTGCTCTCCGAGACCACGCCGGTGGCCGTCGACTCCGATACCTACCGAACGCTGCGCCCGGAGTTGCTCTTCTTGCACCTGTGCTATCATTTCCACCAGCATCTGGGCTTTCTGAAGGGGCTGCTGGACATCACCGGCTGGCTGGATCGCTTCGAGGAGTCCGCCGATCTGGGGGAGATCGCTCGGATCGCCCAGCGGCTCGGCATTAGTGGCGTGCTGCAGTGGCCGCTGCACACGCTGGCGCAATTCACCGGCTACCGCAGTCGGTTGATGCGTGACGACGTGGATATGTGCGTGCGCACTTGGGCGACGTATTCGAGCGCGAAGCTCGAGCGGGAGTTTGTCGAGCTCCAGCCGATCGGCGCGGTCGGCCGATTCCTCCAAGACCAGAGCTTCGGCGCGAAGTTGTTAATCTCGGTCGCCCACGGCTTGAGTATGACCGTGGCCGACGGGTGGGGCCGAAAAGCGACCACCGCGATCAAACCGGTGATCCTCGGCCCGCATCGGCTCGGCCGAGCGGTGTTTTCGGGCCTAGAGTGCCTCGGTGCGGTGGATCGCGACGATCTTTATGTGGGTCGCATTTGGGGCTGATCTCGTTGGATTGGAGGGGGGGATTGGCCGATTGGCCTTGCCCCTTGACATGCGTCTCCAAAGATCTATTATCCCGCCTCCTAAAGTTCGCTCGGCCCGCTTGTGCGAAATGTTGACTCGTGCAGGTGGGTTTTGACGAGCGGACAGAGAGATTTACGCACCAGATAATTCGGTCCGTCCGTACGGATCGCACATTCAGTCAGGTACAGAGAAGATGCCGACGATTAACCAGCTCGTCCGTAAAGGACGCAAGAAGGTCAAAAAGAAGACCGACGCTCCGGCCCTCCAGGGCAGCCCGCAAAAACGTGGGGTGTGCACACGTGTTTATACCACGACCCCGAAGAAGCCGAACTCGGCGCTTCGGAAAGTGGCGCGTGTAAGGTTGACCAACGGAATCGAGGTCACCAGTTACATCCCCGGTGAGGGTCACAACCTCCAGGAGCACAGCGTCGTTCTGATTCGCGGCGGCCATGTCAAAGACTTGCCCGGTGTGCGCTATCACATCATCCGCGGCACCCTCGACGCCATCGGCGTCCAGGAGCGCCGTCAGGGTCGCAGCAAGTACGGCACCAAGAAGCCGCGGTAACATATCGTATGGGCGATGGAAGGCGCCGGCCGATCGGCCGTGCGCGACGAGCCCCTACCGACGATCATTAAGGCGAAAATATGTCGAGAAAAAGACAAGTTATCAAACGTGAGGTCTTGCCGGACCCGAAGTTCGGCGAGAAGCATATCACGATGTTCATCAACGTGATGATGCGCGACGGCAAAAAGAATACTGCCGAGCGGATCCTCTACGATGCCCTCGATAAGATGGCCGAGAAGACCGGCGGCGAGCCCGTCGAGATCTTCAAAGAGGCGATCGAGAACGTGCGTCCTTCGGTGGAAGTGCGCTCTCGTCGTGTGGGCGGATCGACCTACCAGGTCCCCATGGAAGTTCGTCCTCAGCGCCAACACGCGCTGGCGATGCGCTGGGTGGTCAGTGCGGCCCGAAACCGCAATGAGTACACCATGGTCGAGCGGCTGACCAACGAGCTGCTCGATGCGTCCAACAGCCGCGGCAGCGCGGTGCGCAAGAAGGAAGACATGCACCGGATGGCCGACGCCAATAGGGCGTTCGCTCATTACCGGTGGTAATCGGCTCGGACTGATCATGACAGGGGCGGCCCGCCGGGTCGCCCCATGCCCCGGTCCCCCGGGTCAGCTCATGTCTCTCCCTCCGACAAGTGCCTAGGTTCCCTTGACATTTACGGCGCAACCTAGATGATGCGACCATCGTCTGCGCATTCCGCCCACGTGGCGGTTTTGCTATACCAGCGTCGCAGGAATTCGACGAACACCCTCGACGTTAGTTCAGCATTCGGGCATTGACCTGGAGCTTGTTGGCCTCTCGAGGCAGATCAAAAGACAAGTTTTTCAACCCCACGAATCATTCTTTAGAGCAGGGATCAAAGGTGGCACGCAGTATACCTCTTAGGAGAGTTCGGAACATCGGCATCATGGCACATATTGATGCCGGTAAGACGACCATGACCGAGCGTGTGCTCTATTATACGGGCGTCTCTCACAAAATCGGTGAGACGCACGAGGGTGCGTCGGAGATGGACTGGATGGACCAGGAGCGCGAGCGTGGCATCACCATTACGAGTGCTGCTACGACGTGCTATTGGCCGCTGAACAAGGACGACTTCCGCATCAATATCATCGACACCCCCGGCCACGTCGACTTCACGATGGAAGTCGAGCGTTCGCTTCGGGTGCTCGACGGTGCGGTCGCAGTCTTTTGTGCGGTCGGCGGCGTCGAGCCCCAGTCGGAGACGGTCTGGCGCCAGGCCAACCGCTACAAAGTTCCGCGCATGGCGTTCGTCAATAAGATGGACCGCGTGGGCGCCGACTATGACAACGTCGTCGAGCAGATGCGCGACCGCCTCAAGGCGCGTCCGGTGCGCATGCAGATTCCCATCGGAAAAGAAGATTATTACGAGGGAGCGGTCGACCTGATCAAGATGCAGGGCATCGTCTGGAACGACGAGAGCCTCGGCGCCGAATTCGAATATGTCGATATCCCCGACGAACTTCAGGAAGAGGCCGAAGCGGCCCGCGAGAAGCTCATCGAGGCGGCGGCCGACTTCAGCGAAGACATCATGATCAAGTACCTCGAGGGTGAGGAGATCACCGAGGACGAGCTGTACGCCGCGATCCGTAAGGGAACGCTGGAGCTGGAGATCGTGCCCACCTTCTGCGGCACGGCCCTCAAGAACAAGGGCGTTCAGCCGGTGTTGGACGCCGTCGTGCGCTACCTGCCGGCCCCGATCGACATTCCGCCGGTCGAAGGTGTGACCCCGGATGCGTTCCGTCGGATCACCGAGCAGCACGCCGAGCCCGACGACGAGGACAAGCTTTACCGCGAGGCCTCCGACGACGAGCCGTTCTCGGCGCTGGCCTTCAAGATCATGACCGACCCCTACGTCGGCCAGCTCACCTACTTCCGGGTCTACTCGGGTACGCTCGAGTCGGGCAGCTACGTGTTCAACTCGACCAAGGGCCAGCGCGAGCGCATCGGCCGCATCCTTCGGATGCACGCCAACAAGCGCGAAGAAGTCGACGACGTGCTCGCCGGCGACATCGCCGCGGCCGTCGGCCTGCGCCACTCGACCACCGGCGATACGCTGTGTGACGAGAACGAGCCGGTCGTCCTCGAGGCGATGGACTTCCCGGACCCGGTCATCGAGATTGCCGTCGAGCCCAATACCAAGGCCGACCAGAGCAAGCTGAGCGAATCGCTCCAGAAGCTGGCCGCCGAGGACCCGAGCTTCCGCGTGCACGTCGACGACGAGACTGGCCAGACGATCATTGCCGGCCAGGGCGAGCTCCACCTGGAGATCATCGTCGACCGTCTGCTTCGCGAGTTCAAAGTCGAGGCCAACGTCGGTAAGCCGCAGGTCTCTTATCGCGAGACGATCGGCAAGCCCGTCGACCACCGCGAGCGCTACAAGAAGCAGTCCGGTGGTAAGGGTATGTTCGCCGAAGTCTACTTCGAGCTCGAGCCTCTCGAGCCGGGTAGCGGCATTGAATTCGAAGAGACCATCAAAGGTGGCTCGGTGCCCAAGGAATTCTTCAACGCCGTCGAGAAAGGCGTGCGTGAAGCCGCCGAAGGCGGCGTGCTGGCCGGTTATCCGCTGGTCGACGCCAAGATCACCTTGTACGACGGGTCGTATCACGAGGTCGACTCCAGCGAGATGGCGTTCAAAATCTGCGCGTCGATCGCGTTCAAACGCGCCGCCAAGAAAGCCGGCGCCAAGATCCTCGAGCCGATCATGAGCGTCGAGATCGTCACCCCCGAAGAATTCATGGGTGACGTCATCGGCGACCTCAACGGCCGCCGCGGCAACGTGCTGGGCATGAACCCGCGCAGCGGCGCCCAGGTCATCGACGCGGAGGTTCCGCTGTCGGAGATGTTCGGTTATTCGACCGACCTGCGCAGCCGGACTCAGGGCCGGGCGAACTACACCATGCAGTTCTCCCACTATGATGATATCCCCAAGAGCATCTCGGAAGAGATCATCAATAAGGCCACCGGCGGCGTCTGAAATCACTGACTCGTGGTGACGAGTCAGTCCTGAGTGCCTCGAAACCGGCAGGAAAACGTCTGATCCGCATCGATCAGGCGTTTTCCTGTATTGTGCAGTTGAAATTTCTGCCTCTAGATGCAAGAAACGGCGCGGCGTACGCGAGCCGAACGCCGCTCGTGCCCGATACCAGACAATTTATCAATAGCGAGCGGTCGGCCGTTTCGAGCGCTCGGGTTAGACAATGAGAGGAGAGACGAGATGGCGAAGGAAAAATTTGAGAGAACTAAACCGCACTTGAACATCGGAACCATCGGTCACGTCGACCATGGTAAGACCACGCTGACCGCGGCGATCACCCGCG
>CAYLTX010000097.1:0-24031 GCA_964386725.1 uncultured Bradymonadales bacterium
GCGCCGATTAGCGCCGATTAGCGCCGATTAGCGCCGATTAGCGCCGATTAGCGCCCATTAAGCGCAAGTAGCAAAAAAGGCGCGCCACCACGGCGCGCCTTTTTTGCTACTTGCGAGTCAGTCCGACTCAGTACGAGCCGCTCACGCTGAGCTGCACAGCCGAGCGGTTACCCGCGGCTGCGTTTCGGCCGCTGAAGCTCCAGAACGGAAAGCGAAACGACGAGTTATCAGCCGTCTTCGGCGTTTGCTGGGTGCGAATACCGCCCGAGAGATTCACATAATCACCGAGCGGGTAGCTCAGCGCCACCGAGGCCAGGGTCATATCAGCCGTCCCGCGACCGATCGTAGCGTGGGGCGAGGTATTCTCGTCGTCGTTGTCCTGATGGTAAGTCCAGTACTTGGTGAGCGAGTAGGAGGCCGAGGCGCTCAGCTTGTCCCAGACCGGAATACTCGCGGATAGCGCATTGGTCAGTCCAAATTGAGTATTCAGACCGCCGACACGCACATCCGAGCCGATCGCCTCGTTGGGCCGATAGACGTCGACGATGTTTTCCGGCAAGACCTGGTCGGGCTCGGAGTGCGGCATCCAACTGCCGCCGAGCGAATACTTGAGTGACAACTTGTCGAAGAAAGTACGCGATACGTTGGCGCTCAGCGAGTTCGAAACCACGAGTCCCGCAGCCTGACTGATCTTGCTGGCCGGCAGGCCCAGCGCGTAACGCGCGCTGACCGTGGTGTCGATCGACTCGAAGGTATAGCCGGACCAAGACGCGCTGAGCTCGGGGTCTTGGAAACGCAGCTTATACGGTCCGTTGGAGTCGCCGCCGGGGGTCATCCAATGCGTCCAGAACACGTCTGCGCTAAACGAAAAGTCGCTTAGCGTGTAGCCGCCCGACAGCACATAAATATTCATCCACCGGTCAAAGGCGTCGGCCGGGTCGCTGGCATTCGGCGAGCTCAGATCCGGATCTTGGTTCTCCAGCTCGGCGAACATGCCTTGATAGACGCGCGTCAGAAGCGTCGCGGACACCGACCAAGCCTTCTCGTCCTCCTCGCCCTCCTCGTCGAGCTCATCCTCGACCACCTCGTCGAGCTCGTCGGTTTCTTGGGCGCCGACTTGAGCGAAAGCCGAGCCGGGGACCAGTGCGAGGCCGACCAATAGGGCGGCCCCGGTGACGTATTTATTCAGAATGTCGCGCATGCGTCTTCTCCTCAAAACTTTCCCGCTCAACACAGGGATGTAACAAAACGAACAACATCCCATATCGGTGCAAAAACCGATCCGTTACGATTCTGACACCGTCTTAACGCTCGGGCTCTGCGGCGAGAAATAGGTCAACGCGCGCATCGTATGTTTTGATGGGGATTGCGTCAACGCAAATGGAGCGCCGCCATCCCTGCGGCACGAATGCCGGCTGGGAAGCCGGCGCTCCATTTCAAGCTCAAGCAGCCACGGCCGTCTGCTTCAAGATCCGGCGAATCCCGGTGATCGCCCGATACAGACTCGCCTGGCGCGCCGCCGTGCCGCGGCCGACGCTGCACAGATACAGCGTCTCGCCGTCGATCTCGAAGCTGCGGATGGACAGGCCGTCGACCGAAAAGCCCGGGACCATCGAGGCGACCTTGTCGAGCACTTTCTTGCGGCGCTCGCCGTGGTGGGTGGCCAGCACCGGGGCGTAGGCGGCCAGCACCGTGGACGCTTCCTCGTCGCCCGCTCCAGCCAGCACCAGCCCGCTGCTGTCGCCGAGTACGAAATGCTCGAGCTTTTGATTGTTGAAGATATGTTCGAGTTGGTAGTTGATCGCCGTATGCGCCTTGTCGCTGCGCTTGCGGCGTCGTTCACTATCAAAATTTACGACAGTCATTGCATCCTCCGTGAGCAGTCAAATGGTTGACGCGCCAGCCTTGGCGCATTTGCCAGTGTATGAGGATGTGGGGGAAGGGCAAAAAATTTGTGGTGGGTGGGTAGCTCGCTCCCCCCCTCCGCCTCGTGTACAGCACTCGGCACCTCCCCCGCTCGGGGAGGGGACGTAGGGCGATCGGCTACTTGGTTGCTACGCGCTGGATGTAGTCCTGGACGCGTTGGAGGTCGTCGCTGAGCTGGAGCTCGCGGTAGATGGCGGCGGCCTTTTGCCACAGCTCGACGGCTTCGCCGGTGTCGCCGGCCTCGGCGCGCAGCCGGCCGAGGCGCTCGAGCGGCTGGGCGTAGTCGAGGTCGGGGATCGGGAAGCGCTCGGAGAGCTCGAGGACGTCGTCGAGGATCGCCTCGCTCTGGGCCTCGTCGCCGCGCAAAGACTTGACCAGCGCCAGGTTGAAGTCGATACCGGCCAGCAAATACGGATATTCGTCGCCGGTGACCATGGTACCCGCCGCGCTCAAATATTCGTCGGCCGCCTCGTAGTCGGCGCGCGCCATCGCGGTCAGCCCCAGGTTGGTGTAGACGAGCGCGACGTCGTATTCGGCGCCGATCGCCTCGAAGATGTCCAGGGCCCGCGTATAGTGGGTGCGCGCCTGGTCGTAACGGTCTTCGAAGCGGGCGATATCGCCGAGTCCGCTCAGGCTGCGCCCGGCGCCGCGGCGATCGCCGAGCGTCTCGTAGCGAGACAGAGCGCGTCCGTACAACAAGCCCGCCTCCCCGAACGCCTTCTGGTAGCGGGCGAGTTGCGCCATGCTCAGCAGGTTTCGGGCGATGCCGGCGGGCTGCTCGGCCTTTCGGTATAGCTCGAGGGAATCGTCGTAGAATTCACGCGCCGCCTCGCCGTCGCCGAGCATCCGCTCGACCTCGCCGAGAAGCCACAGCGACTCGGCCTCGGCGTCCATCCAGCCGCGCTGGGAGGCGGACTCCAACGCCAGATTGGCCAGCTTGCGCGCCCGCTCGTATTCGCCGCGATGCCAGCAGACCCGCGCCGAGCCCAACAGCGCTTGCTCGTCGACCGACTCCAGCGACGGCTGGTCGGCGACCAGCCCGCGCACCTTCTCGAAGGCCCAATCGGCCGCCTCGAAGTCGCCGCGCTGCCAGGCGATATGGCCCAGGCCCAGCCACCCCTGACCGAGCGGATGCAAGATGCCCTTGTCGAGCCCCTCGCGGTCCTTTCCGACCATGCGCACCACCCGCCGGAAGGCAGTCTCGGCGCGATCGAATTCACCGAAGCCCTCGAGCAACTCGCCCAGGCGCACCAGCGTGTCGAGGTACTCCTCGGCGGTGAGGCCGGCGTGCTCGAAACGTTCGTCATCGTCGAGCGACGGCAGGTCGCCGGCATGCTGGTCGCCGGAGTCGGGGCCGACGCCGAGCCGAGAGTCCATCAACTCCACGCACACCTCGTAGGTCGACGCCGCCTGGCGATACATCGCCGAGCGCCGCAGCGCCTCGGCGCCGCGTCGGTACCAGGCCAGCGCCTTGTCCGGCCGTGCGCCGGCTCGCCAATGCCCGGCGATCTCCAGCGCGAATGATTCCGTGCGCGCGCCCAACACGTCGATCATCGCGCGGGCCGCCAGCCGGTGCAGCTTTCTGAGCAAGCCCGGCCCGAGCCCGTCGCCGAGCAGGTAGTCGCGAAGCAGCGCGTGGCTGAATTGGTACCAATCCTCGCCGCGTCCCTCGAGCTCGACGACGAATCCCTCGGCGAGCAGCCGGTCGAAGTGGACGTCGAAATCGTCGATCTGGGCCTGGTCGGCCTCGAGCTGGAGCATGCGCTCGAGCACCTCGAAGCTAAAGCGCGCGCCGGCGACCGCCGCGCGCCCGAGCAGCCCGACCAGCGCACCGGCGGTGTCCAGACGTTGTTCGACCTGCTCGATGCGCACATTAAATAGGTCGGCCAGGCTCGGGGGCATCGCCTCGCGGACCTCGTCGAGGTTTCTGGCCTTGAACTCGATCCCGTCGGATTCGAGCAGGCCCTCCTCGCGTAGATAGCGAAGCAAGAGCACCAGATGCAGCGGATTGCCCGCCGAGCGCTCGTAGACGATCGCGGTGAGCTGGTCGTCGCAGGGGACGATGGCGTCGACGAGCTTATAGCTGACCTGACGGCCCAGCCGGCTCAGCTCGATTCGCTCGACGCTCTCTCCGGTGTAGCGACTCAGCGCGTTGAGTTGAGCGGCCAGCTGCGGGCGCTCGGCCAGGTCCTCGGTGCGAATGGTGGAGACCACGAGCAGCGGAAACTCGCGGTGGCGCATCTCGACGGCGAGGTAATCGAGGAACTCGGCCAGCTCGCTGCCGGCCCAGTGGACGTCGTCGAGGATGACCAGCCGCGGGTGGTAGAGGCTGGCGAGCTCCAAAATACGCGTGACCGCCGCGAAGAGCGCGCTGGTGGACACGCGCGTCTGCCACTGCTCGTCGGCGGCGTGACCGGCGGGCCGCAAAAACTCGATGATCGCCCCGGCGTCGGCGCTATCGGACTGGCCCCACTCGGCCAGGTGCCAGCGAACCCGCTCGGCGACCTCCTCGCGCGCCAAGCCGCGGGTGCCGAAGATGCTCGCCAGCACCTCGTGCAGGCCGCGCAGCCCGCCGTTCGCCCCACGGGTAAACGCTCCGAGGTGGGCGCGCAGAAGTCCAAACTCCTCGCATTGCTCCTTGAGCCACATCGTCAGCCGCGTCTTTCCGACGCCGGCCTCGCCGCTGATGAGCACGTTGCAGCCCTTTTGGGGCCCGCGCACGCGCTCGACGATATCCATGAGCCGCTCGCGCTCGGCGATGCGCCCCACAAACGGCACGCGCCGAAATGCCGGACCCAGCGCGGCCTTTTGAACCTCGTCTCGCACATCGTCGAGTACGTCGCCCGGCATATCCCCGGGGCCATCATCGGGTCGGTCGACCAAGGTGCGCGCGTGCTCGTCGAAGACGCCGGTCTCCTCGAGGGTCTTTCGCGCAGTGTGCAGCGTAAACTCCTCGCTGATCGCCAGATTCGGACCATCCGGCTGCGGCGTGGGCACTTCCTCGGCCTGCGGGTCGCGGCGGGCCTGGTCGATGATCGGTTGCAAGTCGCGGCGAAATTCGGCCGCCGTGATCCAGCGATCGCGCGGGTCTTTGGAGAGCGCACGCATGACCAGATTGCGCAGCTCGGACGGCACCGCCAGGCCCGCGCGGGCGATCATCGGGGGGATCGGGTCGTGGACGTGCTGGCTCATCACCGCCAGGCCCTTTTGCTCGCCAAACGGCGGGTCCCCGGTGATGAGTTCGTAGAGGATGAGCCCGACGTTATACAGGTCGGTCTGTGCGCCGAGGTTGGCGTCACCGCCGGCCTGCTCGGGGCTCATATAACGCGGCGTGCCCACGACCTCGCCCTGGCTGGTATCGCGCCCGGAGGTCGTCTCGGTGCGCACCCGCGCGATCCCGAAGTCGACCAGCTTGGGCACGCCCATCTTCTCGGGCAGCGACGAGCCGGCCAGGACCACATTGGAGGGTTTGAGATCGCGGTGGATGACCCCGCGAGCGTGGGCATGCGCCAGCCCGGCGAGCAGCAGATCGGCGAGCATCAATACGTTCAGAAGCGACAGACCGGTCTCGATGCAGCGGGTGACCGGATCGCCGTCAATGAGCTCCATCGCGATGAACATCTGCGAGGTCTCATCGACGCCGAAGTCGTAGATCGCGGCGATATTCGGGTGCGACAGACGAGACGCCGCCCGCGCCTCGCGCGCAAATCGGCGCCGAAGCTGGGGCAGCCGAGACATCTCCGGGCGAAGCAGCTTCAGGGCCACCTCGCGGCCCAACGCCACCTGCGTCGCCCGCCAGATCGTGCCCACACCGCCCTGGCTTATCTTCTCGTCGAGGCGGTAGCGCCCGTCGATGATGTCGCTTTTTTCAGGGGAGAACATTCTTGATACTGCAGAAAGTAAGAAAGTAAGAGAGTTAGAAAGTGAGAAAGTTAGAAAGTTAGAAAGTCAAAAACGGCTCAACGAACACCAGATATCGACCGAGGCAGTTGCTGTATCTCACTCTCTAACTTTCTCACTCTCTCACTCTCTGCCGTACTATCTCACTCTCTAACTTTCTCACTATCTCACTCTCTGCTGTATCTCAATCCCACGGCGTCAACTTCTTAAAGTCCAACCCGCCGGTATACGCATACGACACATAATCGTCGTATCCGTAGACGATCAGCCCGAACGGCACATGCGACTCGATCTGATGGGGGCCGGGGTCGACGGGGATGTGGGCGCGCACGACGCCGCGGTCGAAGTTTTCCTCGTAGTCGTAGTCGCTCAGCTGGATTTCTTCGCCGTCGAGGGTCACCGCCACGCCCGACTGGGCGGTGATCGTCACGTAGCTCTGGTGGTAGGTGGCCGGGGTCAAAAAGGAGTACTCGCGTCGGTATTGCTCGTCGGGCGGGACCAGGAAAAAGGCCGGATCGCCGGCGTGCGAGCCCCAATCGGCGTTGGAGGTCACACTATTTTGGCCGGACAAAAACGCGCCCAGCATGATCGGTTGGGTCGTCTCGACCACGAAGAGATCGCGGGTGCCGAACTCGCAGCTCTCGCCGCTGTCCAACTCGAAGATGCCCGCCTCGGCGTCGACGGCGAAGTCCTGGCATGGGGTCACGCCCTCGTCGGCCGGCGACAGCACGTTGGGGCGGTTGATGTCCAGGCCGACCTCGATTCGCGTGCCGTCTTCGCGCGCCAAGAATTTATAATAGGTGCCCTCGCGGGTGCCCGAGGCGTCGTCCTGGCGCAGCTTCAGAGGCGCTGCGTGGAAGCGCCTGCCCCAGGTCTCCAGCGGGAAGAGCTGCGACTCCAGGTGATCGCAGGCCGGCGTGCTAAACGGTACAAAGGCACAGGTATGGCTGCCGAAGACCGCGATCGGATTGCTCGCCTCGATGATCGCGCCGGTCATATCCTCGACCGGATCGACACCGGCGCCGGCGAGGTTGAGCACCTCGAAGGGCTGCATGGTCACTTCGAGGAGCCCGCTATCGTCGGGGCCCTCCACCCCACCTGAGGCGTCGTCGAACGGGTAGATCAGGTCGGAGTACGGACGCGTCGCACCGCTATCGTCAGTGCCCTTGGGCTGGCGCAGCCGCACCGACACCCGCGTATCCGGCTCGGTGGCCATCACCGTCATATTCGACGAATAGGGCTCGTCGAGGCGCCGGTCGCCGCCGTTCCAGACCGCGTAGCTCATGAACATATAATTTTCGGTCAGCGCGCTGGTCGGCAACAGAAGGCTGGCGTCGTTGGTGAAGTTATAATTGCAGCACAGCGGGTTGAATTGATAGGCGACCACCGGCTGGGTCGATTCGACCCGGTACGCCAGCTTCTCCAGGCTGCTCTTGCCGAAGTCGACGCTGCGGCTGGGCATCACCAACGTCATGATCGCGCCGCTGGGAAGCGGCAGGTTGTCGATGTCGCCCGAAAACGGCCCCTGGATGCGATTGCCCTCGCCGTCGAGCAGCTCCGAGTGCACGGTGACATAATCGATGCCAGGCAGCGAGACGTCGGAGGCCACCACGCGAGAGTCGACCGCCTGGGCGAATTCGCCGTCGTCGGTATAGACGCTGACACTGGCGTCGTAATCCTCGGTATTGGCCAGGACGATGGCGTACGGCGGGCGCCGGTCTTCGGGCAGCGGGTCGTCGTCCTCGTCGGAGTTCAGCAGGTGGTTTTCGAGCTCGACGGCCCAATATTCGCAGCCGATATAGCTATTGGTGCGCTCGGCGACATCGCAGCGGCTCAGGCAAAAGCCCTCTTCGCAGCTGATACTTTCCCCGCACGCCTCCAGATCCGTCCAACCGGTGCCCTCCTCGTTGCACTCCTGGGGTTGAGCGCCCGTGGCGGCGCAGCGGCGCGTGCCCGGGATGCAGTCGACGGCGACGCACTCGGCCTCGCGGCAGACTTCGCTGTTGCCGCAGCTTCCCTGCACGATCTCAGTACCGGCGCCGTTGCAGCGCTCCAGACCGGGGGTATTCTCCTCGGTGCAACGAATGATCTCGTTGGGCTCGCAGGAGACCGCCTCGCCATCGGGGGCGTCGACGTCAGAGGCATCGGTCGGAGTGACACCGGTGTCGGTCGTCCCCGATCCGCCTTCGTCACAGCTGCCGCACCCGAAGGCCAGCAAGGAGCATACGACCAATGCGCGCACTAAAAATTTCGAAATCATCACGGTTGTCGTCCCTGGTTATTCTGCAGGCGCGGCTTGTTCGGTCGCGGGCTTGTCGGTGGCAGGCTTGTCGGTCGCAGGCTTATCAGTCGCCTCCGGCTGCCAGGGCTCCTCGCCCTCGTCAGCCGCCCCGCACGGGTGCATCGAGCTGGAATGCCAGACGCGAAACTTCTGGAAAGCGTCGTGGATGGCGATAAGCGCGCCGTCTTTGCGCTGCTTGGGCGTCTTCTGGGTCTTTTCGGGCTTGTCTTTTTTGTCGCCGCCCTTCTTGACCACAACGCCCTGTGCGGCCTCTTCGGCCTCTGACTGGTCGCCTCCTTTCTTAGCTGCTTCGCCCTCCTCTTTCAATTTGGCTTCGCTCAGCTCGGCCAGGCGCTCCTCGGCGAGGCGGTCGAGGAAACCCAGCTCCACCTCGACATAATCGAACCACTCGTCGAGTTGCTGGCGCGACTCGTCGAAGCGGAGGTTGGCATCTTCGGAAGACTCGGCGATCTCGTCGAGGCGCTGCTGCAGCCGGGCGATCTCGTCGCGGATCTCCTGGATAGCCTCCGGGTCGTCGCCCAGCAGCTTCTCGTCGACGGTCGGCTCGAGCTTGAAGTAGCGATCGGACAGATCCTGAACGTCGGCGATCATCCCGCGGCACTGGGGATCGTTGGTCTTCTCGATGACCTCCTGCTCGCCGCTGGCGACGTCCATGTCGGGCTGGAAGAACTGGTCGTGAAAGAAGAAGATGAACGCAAAAGCTGCCACCGCCGCGATCAGCGCCGACAGCCCGTAGATGATGCCTTTTTTGCGCCGCTCGGCCTCGGCCTTCTCCAAGCTGGCGAGCACTTCCTCGAACTCCGACGACTCCCCGGCCGGCTCACGTGGCTCGTCAACTGAGTTGTCGCCGTGGGTTGGTTCACTCATCGAACTGATCCTCTGCCTATGCCTAAAAGATGATGCGAAGCGCGCCGTCGAGAGCGTCGGTCCCGGGCGCGGCGGTCTATTCTGTCTGACAACGCCGCCGCCGGCGTGTTCCCGGCGTCAGCCTACCCTTCATAGCTGAGTTCGTCACGGTACTCGCCGGGCGACCGCCCCGTCCACCGCTTGAAAGCGCGGTTGAAACTGGCCAGATGATTATAGCCCAGACGGAAGGCGATGTCCTGCAGCGTGTGCTCGGCGGCGCGCATCAACTCGAGGGCGAGCTTTTTGCGCACGTCGTCCACCAGATCGCGGTAGGAGAGGTCCTCTTCGCTCAGCCGCCGCTGCAGGGTGCGCTCGCTCATCCCCAGGCGCTTGGCCATGGAACTCAATTCGACGTCTCCGTCAAAGATCGCCTCGCGCAATTTGATGCGAAGAAACCCCACGAAACTCTCGCCGCGTCCGGGCCGCAGCCCGAATTGCTGAGCTTCCTGAATGGCGAGCTTCTCCAGATATGGAACCACCGCAGGGTCCGCACCGCGCGTGGGGCGGTCGAGCACGCCGGGCGCGAAGCGCAGGATGTTCTCGTCGGAGTCGAAACGAACCGGCCCGCCGAAATACTCCTCATACTCCGCTCCGAAACCGTCATCGGGCTGCATCAACGTCACCTCGTCGGCCACCACAGCGCGGTCGGCAGCCAGACGCCGCAGGTTCTGCACTGCGAAGACCATCGGGAAAACGCATCGAAACCCCAGGCTCGATCGAAGCGTGGGATCGAGCGGTGGAGATGGCGCGATCAGCGTGTCGACGGGCGGAGAAGACGCTCGCTCCAGCCGCGAACACCCCGGGGCAGCCAAGGTCTGAAAATACAGGTATTTTTCGACCGCATCGCGCAGCGTCGGGCTGTGGCGGGCGATCAGGCTGGGCAAGCCGAATTCGACCGGCCGACACTTGATGCCCAATCGGATCCCCAACGGCTCGTCGGGCCGCTGCGCCTTCAAATGCTCGACCAGCGGATGGACGACCGCGTGGGAGGCAACCGGGGGGATCTCGGCGTTTGACGGTGTCCATCGGCCGACGTCCATGCCCAGGCGTCGAGCGGTTCGGGCGATGATCTCGAGAGGTAGCTGGATCGGAGTACTCATAGCAATAAGTCGAATAAATGAACTTGGCGCGTCACGCAAATGGATTGTCGTGAAATGCGATACGGCCCTCCGGCACATTTTCATAGCCTCTATTTCCAAGCGCGAGACACAACACCGACGTCAGGAAATTTGGAGAGGAAATGGCCACACCAACCGCCGCGAACCGATCTCTTTCGGACCGAACGACCTCGAATCGATCCCACTCGACCCGCCCATATATCAGGCTCGGCGCAGCTTTGCTGCTGCTGGTGAGTCTGGTCATGCTCGCCGGCTGCGGCGACTCGGCACCGGAGGAGTCGTCTCGAGATGAATTCGACGACGGACCGCCGCAGGCCGCCGAACAGACCCCCCTGGCCATCGAGTCGACCACCGCCTGCGCGCTGGACAGCGACTGTGCGGCGGGGCTGCACTGCTTCGAGGGAGCCTGCGCACGTGAATGTGACGACGAGGTCCACTGCGAAGCCGGCTTGGTCTGCACCGAGCGTGGCCGCTGCATCGCCGAGCAACTCATGAGCGACCACGGCGCCGACACCTCGGCGCTGACCGACCGCGAGATCGTCAACACGCCGCAGACTGTCTTCGAGGTGCCGGCGGGTGTCTCCGAGGTCGAATTCGTCCTCGAATTCGACGCCGCGCTACCCGACGAGGGGCTGCCGTACCGGATCGAGCGCACCGACAACCCGGACACAGCCGACCTGGTCGAGCGCACCGCCGGCGGCCAAGACCGCGTCAGCATCACCATACCCGTGGGGATCGCCGACCCCGAATTGGAGGACGCCAGACTGGTCAACCTCGATCTATTTACGCCGCTGGGCAACTACAGTCTGGCGTTTCGCCCCAGACGCCCGGCCGCCGGTGCCTACGCCGGCGAGGCGAGCACCTCGACGTTTGGGACCACCGGACTGCCGCTGCAATTCGAGGTCGTGACCCGGCCCGACAATAGCTCATTCGAGGAGGCCGAGCAGGCTTGGTTGGTCCTGCCGGTCGGCCCCGAGCACCTGTTCAGCCCGATTCGCGCCGACGACGCCGACGTAGCATATGTAGCTCGCGAGCTCGAATACGATGACTTCGTCGACGCCTGGGTGGCCAAATTCAAGACCAGCTTCGACCTGAGCGGCCGCGACGGGATTGTCTCTGCGCCCGACGACTCTCAGGTCAGACGCTCGCTGCGCTTCCAGCTCGAGCCCCGCACCGACGGCACCCTGGCCGGCGTCTTCAGCGATACGTGGTCGGGGCTGTACGAGACGCGCAGCTCCAACGGCGCGACCCGACTCCAAGAGCTACAATTTACCGGGTCCTTGCGCGCCGAGCGCTTCGCCCCGGCGCCCTCCCACGAGGACATCGAGGTCATCGACTATCCCGACGCCGACCCACGTCCGCTTCCGGCCCCGCCGCTCGATCAATGCGACGATGACGGCTACGTCGACGCTCCGGCCGTCGAAGTCGACGAGCAGACCTTCGATTGCGAGGGCATCGACACCATCAACGACTTCCACGCCGCCCAACCCGCCGAGCAGGCCGGCTGTGCGATCGCCGTGGCCGCCGATGCGCTCGGCGGAGAGACCACCGCCGGCCAGATTCGCGGCTTTCTGGACGAGACCACGCCCAACCCCACCGGCCAGAGCTTCGCGGACTTTATGGAGGATTGCGCCGCCGGGGTCGACGGGATCTGCCAGCCAGACCCGCAGGTGTTGTGCAGCCGACAGATGATCGCGCACACCTACCGCGCCCAGCCGGGAAGCTCGGAGCTGCTCGACGAGCTGGTCGCCCAATTCCAGGAGGTCAGCCGCGAGGCGTACCTCGGCCAGGAGATCGGCGCCTTCGGCACCGACTCTAAGCTACGCCTCGAGTGGCTCGAATCCACCGATTATCCGGCGGTGGTCGTCAACGCCGTCCAGAGCCTCAACGAGCAACTGCTCGACGACTGGCGAGAGAAGGTCCTCGAGGTGCACCTGGGCGTGCTCGACGGCCAATTCGACGCCGGCGCTCTCGCCCTGCTGTCGCGCGAGCTCGATGAGGGCACCGCCTACGATATTCGCCAACAGGTGCTCGGCGACATGACCCAGAGCTGGCGAGGGGCGACCGACGCGCTGACGCTGGCGACGACGCGCTGGCACTCGTTGCTGCAGGCCGACGCCGACCGCGCCGACAAACGCGACTACGTCTCGGCGCGCATGTTCGACCTGTATCTGAGCGCCGGATTGCTGCGCGACCTCAACCAGGCCGGCGGCGCCGGATACCTGTCCGGACGGCTGGCCGGGGGCTTCTCACAATTGGTCGGTGAGCTGGGCAAGCTGGCCAAACCCTTCGATGAACTGATCTATGCGCGTGATGCCGAGGTCGTGGTCAACACCTCGGTCGATCCCAGCTCCGGCAATGACACGCTATTGGCCGAGCGCCAGGAGGACGCGCTCGACGAGATCGACCGGGCCCACGCGGCCGTGACCGATGTCCTCGCCGAGGCACGCGCCGAGGCGCTCGACGCCGAGCAGCTCCGAAACCGCATGGCCAACGAGATCAACGACCTGCGCGACGAATTGGTCGCCCAATGCGGCATGCCCGCCGGGTGTACGCCGCAGGATTTTCGCGACGATCCCGACTGCCGGGTGCGCGTGAAAGCCGGCCAATGCGGGTTCACCGTCGACAAGGAGACCAACGAGGTCGTCGCCTTCAGCCCCGGCCAGCAGAGCGTCTCGGAGGCCGGCCGGGTACTGCTCGAGGTCGCCGAGGCCGGCCAGAATATCGGCATCGCCAAGGAGGAGCGACGCGCGCTCGTCCAGCGCACCGAGCTCCAACATACCGAATTGGAGCGATTCGCCGAGGTCATCGACGGCTGGAACCAGACCCGCCTGGAGGGCGTCGCCGAGCTCGAAGCCAATATTGCCGAGCGTCAACAACTGCGAAACGAACACGTCAAGACGCTCTTCGAGAACCTCGACGAGCGCGCCGCCAACCGCAGGGAGGGCATCGAGGACGCCCGGGAGAGCTTCCGAGAGTGGAATGACATCCGGGTCGGCAACGCCACCAAGCAGATCGGCATGCTGGTCTCGGCGAACGCCGCGCGCGAGACGGCCAGCCAGATTCGCGCCGGCGCCGACGCCGTCGAATCCTTCGCCGAGGCCGCTGCAGACGGCCTGCCCACCTCGGTCGGCACCAGCAACGACGTCTCCGCGCCGGCCCGGCTGGCCATCCGCATGGGCGCAGCCGGCAGCGTGCTGGCCATGCGCGGCTCGGCGATGGTCTTGGACTCGGCCGGCGCCGCCCTGGAGGTCGCCCGCGAGTCACACGCGCTGATGCAAGACGCCAAGATGGCTCGCCTCGAAGATCAGGAGGAGCTGGGCGCTCTCATCGCCGACGACGAATTGGCCACCCTCAAAGAGGAGGCCCAGAAGGCCGAGCAGCTCAACGACGCCGAATTGGCCCGCCTCGAGGAGGTCATCGAGTTGGCCCAGGCCTACCGCGAGGCGGAGTTGGCTCACGAGCGCGACATCGACGAATTTCGCCAGCGACGCCTGGACCTGCGCCAGAAGTTGACCGCCGTCGCCGGCCTCGACCTGCGCGTCCAGCAGGCCAAGCTCCAATTCGACCAGAGCGTGGCCAAATACCTGGGCGTGGTCCAGCGCGCCTCGCTGCAAGACGCCAAATTGCAGGATCTGCTCAGCCAGCGCGATAATATCAATCAATTGGTGGGCTCACCGGAGGTGCTATTTAGCCGGGCCAACCGCCTCGAGCAGGCCGAATTGCGCCTCGAGCGCGCCAAGAACAAATTGATGGACTGGCTGGTCGCCCTCGAATACTTCGCCGTGCGCCCGTTCATGGACCAGCGCATGGCCATCTTGCTGGCCCGAAACACCTACCAACTCGAGGCCATCGCCGAGGACCTCGAGCGCCTCGAGCGAAACTGCGGCGGGCAGACCAACGAGATCTCGTCGGCCCTGTCGTTGCGCCGCGACCTGCTCGGCCTGGACCACGCCATCACCGACCCGGTCACCGGGACCCGAATGGCGCCCCAGCAGCGGTTCCGCGACCTGCTCGAGCGCGGCTATGTGCCCGTCGACAAGCGCATCCGATACAGCACCGACGCGACCATCGGCGGCTTGATGGCTCGCGACCCGGAGATCCTTTCGGCGACCTTCTTCGTGGACCTGAGCGACTTCGCCAACCTGGAGTTGACCTGCAACGCCAAGATCCGCTCGCTGGCCGTCAACCTGATCGGCGATTTGGGCGAAGCCAGGCCCACCGTCAGCGTGCTGTATGACGGCACCAGCAAGCTGCGCTCCTGCCAGCCGGACATCGACGATTATGTCGATATGTTCGGCGCCGACACCACCAATTTCGGGGAGACCACCCATCTGCGCACCGAGGGTCGAAGCATGTCGCCGGTCGCCGGGCTCAACGACTTCGGCGACCAGAGCGAACAGCCCAGCTATACGCTGGCGGGCCTGCCCTTGGCCTCCCAATACACCCTATTGATCGACACCGAAGCCGGTGAAAACGACGACCTGGATTGGTCGCAACTCGAGGATATCGAACTCGAGCTGACCTACACCTACCAGGACGTCTTCCCGACCGGCCAATGCGAATAGCCCGACGAATTTCGCCAGACAAATAATGACTCGAATAGCAACGCAAACTGACATGATGATGAGACAAATGAGACGACACTATCGTTACAAAATCCCATTCCTTCTGGTGCTAATTGGCCTTGTCGGCTGCACCGCGTTTGGCTGCACGGCCGAGAACCCCGGCGAGCGCGAGCAGTCCGCCGAGGATGCCGGCCTGGACGCTCCACTCGGCGATGTCGACCCCGGCGATCTCGGGATACCTGACGCTGACTGGGGTGATGCCGACGGCGGTGAGCCTGACGGTGACGAGTCCGGGCCGGCCGACGCGGACGCCGGCCCCGATGATGCCGACGACGCGGACGCCTCGTCGCTGCGCACGCTCTCCGACTATCGCACATGTACGAGCAATATCGACTGCCCGGTCGGCCTGGGCGTGTGCGTCAAAGAGCTGACCTTCAACCAGGAGGACGCCGACGGGACCGAGTCGGTGCTCCTGTCGGAGCTCTTCGACGAGCTCGGCGACGACGAAGGCGTCTGCACGCTCGAGTGCACCAACGACCCGCAGGTCTGCGCATCGCTGTCGGTCAACGGCAACGCCCCCGACCCGGTCGAGCATACCTGCCAGTTGGTCGCCGTCGGCCAAGCTCCCTATCCGGACACACCGCCGGAGTTTCCGTTCGCCGATCAGCTCGATCCCGACGCCCAGAGCGCCGGGCAGAGCTTCGCGGCGATCTGTCGGCCTCCCTTCGAGCTCGACGACGAGATCGACGACTCGTTCTGCGCTCAGTGCGACAGCGACGCCGACTGCAGCGAGCAGGGCTCGACCTGCTGGAGCCTGCTCGAGGACGCCCCCGCCGCCGAAGGTGACTCGGGGATCTGTTTGAGCGAATGCGCCGATCAGGACGATTGCCCACTCGGCTTCAGTTGCACCGGTGACGACTCCGACGGGCGATTCTGCCGCCCGACGCTGGACACCTGCACCGATTGCCGCGACGTCGACGAAGACGGCTGGGGCACCGGGCGCTGCGGCACCCCGGAGCAGCCGATCACCGCCCACGACTGCGACGATCGCAACGCCGACGCCTATTTCGACCGCGATCAGATGGACCACGCGTTCCCGGCGCATTGCGGTGAGCAGGACTTCAACTGCAACGGCCTGAGCGACGACACCGAGCAACTCGGCGCCCAGAGCTATCCGGTCGAGCATTGCGTGAGCTGCTACGACGACTGTCAGGGTGGGGTGGATAACGGAGAATTCGCCTGTCAGACTTCTGCGGACACATCCGAAGCCACCTGCGCGGTCCAATGCGAGACCGACTCCGAGGGCCAGCCCCTATTCGCCGACTGCAACGGGGACCCCGCCGACGGCTGCGAAGTGGCCATCGACGACCCCACGCGGCTATATTATCGCGACGCCGACGGAGACGGCTTCGGTGACCCGAACGAGGTGGCCTTCGCCTGCGATCCCGACGAGGCCCCCGACGGCTACGTGTCCAATGACGACGACTGCAACGACTCCGAGACCACCGTCTATGGCGGGTCGGACCCGGCCGACGAAGTCTGCGACGGCCTGGATAACGACTGCGACGGCAACGTCGACGAAGGCCTCAGTCAGCAGGGCCAGAGCTGCACCACCAACCACCCGGGCGTGTGCTCGACGGGCACCTGGCAATGCTTCGGAGCTTCCGGCTTCGTCTGCCAACCCGATATCGCTCCGGGCAGCCAAAATGAGGTCTGTGACGGGGTGGACAACGATTGTGACGGCGACGTCGACGAAGACGGCGCCCAGGGCGCGACCGCCTACTACCCGGACAACGACGCCGACGGCTACGGCGACGCCGGCGCCTCGGCGCGCTATGCTTGCAACCAGCCCTCCGGGTACGTGCTCAACAACGGTGATTGTGACGACGCCAACCCTCAGGCCAACCCCGGCCGCGACGAGCTATGCTCGACGAGCTTCGACGACGACTGCGACGGCCAGACCAACGAGGACTCCGCCGCCGACGCCACCCGGTGGTATCGCGACGCCGACTCGGACACCTGGGGCAACGCGAACGACTCGACGATGTCGTGCACTCAACCCAGCGGCTACGTCGACCGCGACGGAGACTGCGACGATCAGAGCCAGGCGGTCAATCCGGACGCCGATGAAGTCTGTCACGACGGCGTCGACAACGATTGCGACGGCCAGACCGACGACGCCAGCGCGGTCAACGCCGAGACCTTTTATGCCGACGACGACGCCGACGGCTTCGGCGACCCCTACGATAGCGTCGACGCGTGCAGCACACCCAGCGGCTATGTCACCAACGACAACGACTGCAACGACGACACCTCCAATCGGGGCAGCTACGCCAACCCCGCCCAGGTCGAGCTCTGCGACGGCATCGACAACGATTGCGACGGCCGCCGCGACGAGGGCTGCCCGACCTATCGCCTCGAGCGGGTGGGCTCGCATTCGGCGACCTCCAGCATCGGCCCGGACATCATCCAACCCGACTACACGGTCGGCAGCGACACGGATATCTGTCCGAGCTCGGACAGCGTGCTCACGCGTGTGCGGGTCCAATACAACCCGGGAAGCTACCCGGTGGAGACCATCGACACCTCGTGTCAGTGGATCGAGGTCGACGAAAACACCAGTCAATACCCCTACACCTACAGCCTGTCGACCAGCTCCGGGACCACAGGCTGGGACCCGGGCCCCGGCGACACCTCCGACGACTCGACCTGGGACTTTTTCTCCTGCCCCAGCGGCTCCGCCATCTACAAAGTCTCCGTCGAATACGGCGGCGTGTTCGACCGGGTGCGCTTCCACTGTCGTTCGCTGGAGTTGAACGGCTCGGGCACCAACTCCGCGCTGGCCACCGGCAGCGAGAATGACTCGAAGACCTTCGGCGCCAGCGCAGACAACTCCGATGCAGTCGAATGCCCCTACGGTGAGGTCGCCGTGGGCATGAGCATGACCGCCGGCTACCACCACCCCAATTACAACGCCTGGAGCACACCGTATCCGACCCTCTTCAAGGTCGGCCTGCACTGCCAGGAGCTCGGCCTCGTGACCAAATAAGCCGCCTCCCTCCACCGCCCCCTCCCCCGATCTGCTCACGGCCGCCGCCGGCACTCCGCCGGCGGCGGCCGACGCAGCCTGCCTTAATTTTGAAGACCGTTGCCAAACTCCGATGCGCGTGGTAGTTCATCGAACTACTATCTTTGGTGCGCCCCGCCCGCCACGGATTCGGCGACGTCGAATAAGTCCGGGGCGTCGGTAGTTGCAGAAATGTAATACGTCGAGGCCGCCGCCTCGATTCCCACCGAAACCTGACGTACATCTACTCATATTTTGTCCGCTGGCTTTCGCAGGCCGTCGCTCGACATTCCCAGTTTGGAGGTTGCGGTTGAATACAACCACCTTTTTACAACGACACCTCGATGCGTCCGACGAAGAAATCCCCCGGCTGATCGACATGGCCACCAAGGCGCTCATCGAGAGCACCGACTATCCGGTCGGAGGCAGCACCGAGGAGCGTATCTGGCGCTACCTGCAATATCCCTATTATCTGGGGCTATTCGCCCGACGCGTGGTCGCCGCCGAAGGGATCTCCGAGCACGTCAAGGAGAAGCTGTGCCACGCCTGCCTGCAGGTCAATATGCACCTCGAGGAGGGCCAGGAGCCCGGACCGGGGCTGTTCATGCTCACCGCCTGGTTGGGCGAGCATAGCCTGTTGACCCGGCGCGATTACCTGGGCCTTCGCCGCGGGATCATCTGGCTGCCGCGGCTGACCGACAATTATGAAGAGGCCGAAAAATACCTCATCCCTGCCTGTGACGGCGTCTTCGGAGACGTCAAGATCAGCAATGAGGAGTCCATCGAGCTGATCTTGATGATCCTGACTGCCAAGGAGGCCATCGGCGCCAAGGGCAAGAAGATCTTCGACTTTTTGATGGAGCTGAGCAGCCTCAACAAGACGCTCAAGCGCGAGGTCTGCAAAATCGTGGTGGCCAACGCCATCCCGTTCCCCCGCGGTGATTACGATCACCCGCTGCAGACCGACGCTCAGGAGCAGGATCGGTTGAGCATTCGCTTTCTGCCGGGCTCGGTGCGCCGACGCGCGGTGGTCTGGCTGGCGCGGCTCGGTCGCGACTCGCTCGACCTGCTCAAAGATCTGCTCAAGCCCAACACCGTGCGCGGCTACGGCGGCGACCACGTCGCCAGCGGTGCGCTCGACCTGCTCGCCGAAGAGTGGGACAACCTCGAGGAGAACACTCGCCTCGAGCTGCTCGACAAGGCCGCCGACCTGCCCGACACCTCCGTCAGAAAGCGTGCCTATATCCTGGGCGAGAAGAACCTGGGTCTCGAATTCCTCGAGCAATCCCTCGACGACAAGGCCAAGAGCCTTCGCGAGTGGGCCCGAGAGCGCCTCGAGCGCCGCGATGAAGAAGGCGCGCCGACCGCCGAAGAGCTGCAGGCCGAGCTCGAAATCGAGATCGAAGAATAACGCGCTCCCTCAACTCAGGTGCCTCCGTGCCCAGCTGGACACTATCGGTCGACCGCCGCAAGGCCGATCGCGAGGAGATGATCGCCGAGCTCCGCACGCTCGAGGAGGGCGTGCGGGACTTGGAGATCGATATCTTCCCCGAAGACCGATATTGGCAAGCCGCCGATCGCGGCGCGTTTCGCGACTTCGTCCCCTTCGCCACGGTCACCCACCCCCACCGCGACGGCCTCGAATATGTCGCCGAAGATCTGCTGGAGCGCTTCGGTTGGCTGGTCGACTTTCGCCCCCCCGAAAACAAAGAGAGTTAGAGAGTGAGAAAGTAAGAGAGTAAGAAGAGCCTATCGACCGTCTCTGACTACCGAGCGACGCAGCTGCAGTTTCTAACTTTCTCACTTTCTGACTTTCTAACTATCTGGTGTTCTTATGGATATTGAAGACTATAGAGAACGGTCTCCGCAGGTCACTACGGTCAAAAACGGCTGGATCCGCGCCTTCGTCGGCGACGAGATCCCCCAGATCGCCGAGGCCCTCGGGCTTCGCTCCGAAAGCGGCGAGGTCGCCTATGCGGCGGTGCGCCGCCACACCGGCGCGCGCACCGTCGACGCGATGCTCCTGGATATCCCCGAATGGCTCGGCGAGGGCTGCGAGGTCTTCACCACCGGCAAAGAGGCGCATATCCCCGCGCCTTCGCCGGGCACCACCGATATCGAGGAGCTTCGCTTCTCGGCCGGCCCTTCCGAAGACACCATTCCCTTTCGGCTGCGTACGCCGTCGTTTTCGGCCGTATTGGGCGAACTTCCGGCCCTGGAAACCGGCTTCTCGGCGCTCGATAGGCTGGCGCCGTTTTGTAAGGGAGGGCTCAATCTGGTGCTCGACGCGCTGGATAGCCCCGAAGCCTTCGACCGGCTTTGCGCACGGGTCGGCGAGGCCATCGGAGCGGGCACCCAGGCGAGCCTATGGTTGGCCGGCGACGGACGTACGGCCGAGTGGGCCAGCTATGATATCACCGCCCGAGAGTCTGCGCAGCGACAATTGGCCGCCCTGCGCGTCTTGATGAGCTGGGCGGTCTGGCTTCGCGACGCCGGTGACAACGTGCTGCTGGGCGCCGAGCTACCACCGCTGACCTCGCGCGGAGTGGTATCAGAAGCCGAGATGGCCATGGGTGTGTCCATCGGAGACGTCATCGACCAACTCGGCACGACGCTGACCTCGACCGAGGCGGGCACCATCACCACGGTGCTGCGCCTGCCGCTTTACCGAAGCGCCTCGGGCATCGAGCATATCATCGAGACGATGGATATCGGGGATCTCGACGCCCAGGTCTTCGTCGACGATCAAGGCCGCTTCGACCCGTACCGCTCGACCTCCAACGCCGACCTCGACGACGCAGCCCGCGCCGACCAACAACGCGTCCTGTCGGTGCTCAGCCGCGCCGCCGCCGCCCGCGACAAATCCGCCATGCTGGGTGAATTCGGCATCGACGACCGCGAAAAAGAGGCCCTCGAGCAGGCGGAAGGGCTCGCGGAGTCGCTTATCTAGCGCTACTCGTTGTACAATTCCTCAATCACGTCCCCGTAATTCTCCATGACCACGCGTCGCTTCAGCTTGAGCGTGGGCGTGAGCATGTCGTTTTCGGGGGTGAACTCCTCGTCGATGAGCGCGAAGTTGCGCGGGTGCTCGAAGCCCTTGAGGCTATTGCCCCACCGCTTGAGCTCGTCGCTATACAGCTCGCGCACCTTCGGGTGCTCGAGGGCGCCCTCCCGATCGATGCCGTTTTCGGCACACCACTCGGTCAACGATTCATCATCGACCACGATCAGCGCCACGTTATAGCGCTTATTGGTGCCCTCGATCATGACCTGGTTGATAAAGCCCGATAGCTTGAGCTGCTCTTCAATGGGTCCGGGCACCACGTATTTGCCGTTCTCGAGCTTATACTGCTCTTTGACGCGTCCGAGGATCCACAGAAAGCCATCTTCGTCGATACGACCCAGGTCGCCGGTATGAAAGGTGCCGTCTTCGTCGAGCACCTCGGCGGTCTTGTCGGGCAGGTTGTGGTAGCCCTGCATGATATTGGGCCCCTTCACGCAGACCTCGCCGGTGCCCTCCGGATAGCCCTCGACCGGGCGGATACTCAGCTCGACGTCGGCGATCGGGCGGCCGACGCTTCCGATCTTGCGCTCGCCGGGGCTGTTGACCGTGACGATCGGGGAGGTCTCGCTGAGACCGTAGCCCTCGTAGACGGTGATATGCAGGTTGTCGATGAACCGGGCGACCTCCGGGCTGAGGGCGGCGCCGCCGCTGAACGCGTATTTGAGCCGGCCACCGAAGCGGTCGCGGATCTTGCTGAAGACCAGCTTGTCGAAGAATTTATCCTTCATTCCGGTCATCATGCCCACGCCCCCCGCCTCGTCCTCCTCGCGCATCCGCTCGGAGTTCTCCAGCGCGGCGTAGAACATCTTCTTTTTGAAGCCGCCCTCTTGCTCCATCTTCTTTTGCACCCCGTCATAGATGCGGTTGAAGATACGCGGCACGCTGAATAGCAGCGTCGGACGGACCTCGGAGAGGTTCTCGATAATTGTGGAGACATCCTCGACCAGGCCGAGCGCCGCGCCCTTGGAGAAGAGCATATGCAGCTCGGCGGTCTGGCCGAAGCTGTGCGCCCAGGGCAAAAACGACAGGCTGACGTCGTCCTCGGTGATCGGGAATCGCTCGGCGACCGCGTTGATATTCGAGCAGATATTGGCGTGGGTCAGCCGGACGCCCTTGGGGTTTCCGGTGGTGCCCGACGTATAGATGAACGTCGCCAGCTCGTCGGCCTTGGGGTGGACGGCCGGCGTGGGATTGGCCTTGCCGTCTTCGATCAGGTTGCCGTAATAGTCCTCGTGGTCCTTGGCTCCGTCGAAGAAGACAATATGCTCGAGGCCCTCGACGTCTTCTTTGAAGTCCTGGACTTTCTCGTAGATATCCTGGTCGGCGACGAGCACGATCTTGGCGTCGCTATCCTCGATGATGAACTTCCAGTCCTTGGGCATCTGCGCTTCGTACATCGCGCAAAAACGCGCCCCCAGGCTATAGGTCGCATACGCGCCCACGGCCCACTCGGGACGGTTGTTGGCGATCGCCGCCACGGTATCCCCTTCGCCGATTCCACGAACGGCCAGCGCGCCGCGGAAGGCGTCGACGGCCTCGCCGAACTTCTGGTATGACGTCCACTGGTAGGTGCCATCTTTTTTCACGCCAAATAGACGATTATTCGGGTGCTTCTCGATGGTTTGCTCGAACAGATCGACGAGTGTTTCATATCCGGACATATTTAGTTCTCCGAAATCGCGAGTAAATTTGCGACGGCCATTGCGGCCGCGCCTGGCTCGGCGAGGTACAAAATTTTGAGAGTGTACGCACGTCCACAACTTATAGGGGCTACCCATGGCGCGCAAGATGAATAACAGCGAAGACGGCACGGATACTCTGCCCGACCCGGCGGGTTCGGCGCTGACAGGCGGACGCAGGTTGCCACTCGTCGAGGCGCTCGAGCTGCGGGCCGGCGCCAACAAGGCGGTTCGCGCGTTCTTCGAGGAGCGCGACTTTCTGGAGGTGGACACGCCCCATTGGGTGGCCGCACCGGGCACTGACGTCCACCTCGACCCGGTGCGCGCGGTCTACGAGGACTTCGCCGAGCAGCCCTCCGAGGACATCACCGGCTATCTGCACACCTCCCCGGAGTTCGCCATGAAGCGGCTTTTGGTCGAGGGACTCGAGCGCATCTGGCAGATGTGCAAGGTGTGGCGAAACGGCGAGATCGGCCCGCAACACAACCCCGAATTCACTCTGCTCGAGTGGTATCGCGCCCGCGAGCCGGTCGACGCGATCATCGAGGACGTCGAGGCGCTGGTGGGCGAGCTGCTCGGCGAGCGCGTCCAGCCACCCTTCGAGCGCATGACGATGCGCCAGCTCGTCGAACGAGCCTGCGGCTTCGACCTATTGGAGGCGCTGGACTTCGACGGCCTCTTTGACGCGGCCAAGACGCACTCACTCTTGCCCGAACGCTCCCTCGATCGCGCGAAAATCAACCGACGCTGGGACGAGCTCTTCTTCGAGCTGCAGGTCACCCACCTCGATCCGTATCTCACTGAGCGAGGAGCCGTCTTCGTCACCGACTGGCCGTCCAACCTGGCCGTCCTCGCCCGCAAAAAGCCCGACGAGCCGCGCCTGGCCGAACGCTTCGAGCTCTACGTCGACGGCGTCGAGCTGGCCAACGGCTTCGGCGAGCTGACCGACCCGGTCGAGCAACGCGAGCGCTTCGCCGCCGACAACATCACCCGCCGCGCCCGCGGCCTCCCCGAACTCCCCATGCCCGAGCGATTCCTCGCCGCGCTCGAGCGCGGCATGCCCCCGTCGAGCGGCGTCGCCGTCGGCCTCGACCGCATCCTCATGCTCGCCGCCGACGTCGACGACATCCGCGAGGTTGCGCCTTTTGCGATGCGGCGCGATGCGGACAGCGGGGACGTACGCTGGGGCTGAGTGAGGAGCGCCGGCATCCTGCCGGCAGGGATGCTTGGAGGCTTGGAAGCTTGAAACATTGCTGCGTGGAGGCCTGGAAGAGCACATGGAGCAGCATGGAGGATGCCGGCGGCAGGCAAGAATGGGTGACAGGCACGCTACAACCCAGTGTTGATGCGGGTTTGCGGTCGTTTGCGGGGGTTGAATTCAATTCCGCGGCTGTACTGGGCGACTGAAGAGGCGCCGCTTTCTTGCGCCGCGTGGGGAGTTCTGGGCGAACGCCGTCGAGTCGCGGCAAGCGGCCCGGTGGTGTGGTGTAAAAAGCGTAGG
>CAYLTX010000098.1:0-23836 GCA_964386725.1 uncultured Bradymonadales bacterium
CCGCGAATCACGCCCGGGAGGCGGCCCATATCATCTCTGTAGCCCGGGGCGACCGTAGGGAGTCCCGGGGGGATGCGCGGCGTCTGAAAGGCACAACGCTCTATGCTCGACCTCCCTTGCATCTCCCTACAACTATGCGAAATTGAGCTTGTTGAAGGACAACCTTAATCGTGACGAGGACAACCATGCCGCGTTTTATCTGCGCTATCGATCAGGGCACCACGGGAACCACCGTCATCATCCTCGATGACGAGCTGAAGATCCGCGCCAAGGTCAACCGGGAATTCGAACAGATCTACCCGAAGCCTTCTTGGGTCGAGCACAACCCGGAGGCGATCTGGGAGTCGACGCTGGCGACGGTGGCTGCGGCCCGGCGCGAGGCGGGGCTGGCCGAGGGTGATATCGCGGCGATCGGCATCACCAATCAGCGCGAGACCACCGTCATCTGGGACCGCGCGACCGGCGAGCCCATCCATAACGCGATCGTGTGGCAGGACCGCAGGACGCGCGGGCGGATCCAGCAGCTCATCGACGACGGCAACGAGCGGTGGGTCCAAAAGCGCAGCGGCCTGATGCTCGACCCGTATTTTGCGGGCACCAAGATCGAGTGGATATTGGACCACGTCGACGGCGCCCGCGCCCGCGCCCAGCGCGGCGAGCTGGCCTTCGGCACCATCGATAGCTTCTTGTTGTGGCGGCTGACCGGCGGGGAGGTCCACAAGACCGACGCGTCGAACGCCTCGCGCACGCTTCTGATGAACCTCGAGGACATCGCCTGGGACGACGAGCTGCTCGAGCTGTTCAACGTGCCGCGGCCGCTTTTGCCCGAGATCGCCAGCAACTCCGAGGTCTACGGGGTGGCCCGCGGCATCGAGGGCATCAAGGACGGCACGCCGATCTGCGGGATGGCCGGCGACCAGCACGCTGCGCTCTTCGGGCAGTGCTGCTTCGAGGCCGGCCAGGCCAAATGCACCTTCGGCACCGGCGCGTTCCTATTGATGAATACCGGCAGCGAGCGGGTCCACAGCGAGCACAAGCTGTTGTCGACGATGGGCTGGCAGATCGACGGCGAGGTCACGTACGCCATGGAGGGCAGCGCGTTTATCGCCGGCGCCATGGTCCAGTGGCTGCGCGACGGCCTTGGTATCATCGAATCCGCCGCCGACATCGAGCGGCTAGCCCGCAGCGTCGACGATTCCGGTGAAATCGTCGCCGTGCCGGCGCTGTCGGGCTTGGGCGCACCGCATTGGGAGCCCAGCGCCCGCGGCGTGATCTGGGGGCTGACCCGCGGCACCACCGACGCCCACATCGCCCGCGCGGCGCTCGAGGGCATCGCCCTGCAAAACGTCGACATCTTGAACGCCATGGAGAGCGACTCCGGCGCGGAGTTGGTCGACATGCGGGTCGACGGAGGCGCGACCTCCAACGACCTGCTCATGCAGATGCAGGCCGACTTCTTGGGCCGCAAGATCGTGCGCCCCGCCATCACCGAGACCACCTCCCTGGGCGCCGCGCTGCTGGCCGGCCTCAACCAGGGCATCTTCACCGGCCTCGACCAGATCCGCGACGAATGGCGAGTCGACCGAGAATTCGAGCCCCAGATGACCACCGCCGAGCGCGAAGTGCATTTGGATCTGTGGCATGAGGGTTTGAAGAGGGTTTGATATATGCAGCTTGGCTGCTTGTTGAGGGCCCCCCACCGCCTCGGGCTGTACAGCGCCCGAGGCACCTCCCCCACAGGGGAGGGATGCTTCCGCGTGATGCGTGAGGGTTGCTTTTTGAGGCGCCTCAAGCAGCAGCCCCTCCGCGTACTGGCGCGAACAACTCTCCCCCCTGGGGGAGATGCCGTAGCAAAGCGAAGGCAGTGGGGGGTCCCCGATAAGCAGAGATTAACGAACAAACGCACACCAGAGAAGACCATGACCATAAAAAAACGCGCCATCCTCCTCGTCCTCGACTCCGTGGGCATCGGCGAGCTGCCCGACGCCGCCGACTTCGGCGACGTCGGCGCCGACACGCTCGGCCATATCGCCGAGACCGTCGACGGCTTCGACATGCCCAATATGCGCAGCCTCGGGCTGGGTAATATCACCGGGGTCGATTATTTCGAGCCGACCGACGAGCCGTGCGCGAACTTCGGACGCATGAACGAGGTCAGCCCGGGCAAGGACACCACCAGCGGCCACTGGGAGTTCGCCGGCGTCCTGATGGACAAGCCGTTTCGGACCTTCCCGAACGGCTTCTCCGACGAGATTTTGGACGAATTCTGCGAGCGGATCGGCGTCGACGGCGTGCTTGGCAACAAGCCGGAGAGCGGCACGGTGATCATCGAGGAGCTCGGCCGCGAGCACGAAAAGACCGGCAAGCCGATCGTCTATACCTCGGCTGACCCGGTCTTCCAGATCGCGGCGCATCAGGACGTGGTCAGCGTCGAGACCCTCTATGAGTGGTGCGAGGCCGCCTACGATATCGTCATTCCGCACGGCATCTCGCGGGTGATCGCCCGGCCGTTCGTGGGCGAGTGGCCCAATTATGAGCGCACCGCCAACCGCAAGGACTTCTCGTTTCCGCCGCCTAAAAAGACGGTCATGGAGGCGCTCAACGACCACGGCGTCGACGTCACCGGCGTCGGCAAAATCGGCAATATCTACTCCAGCCGCGGGATGACCGAGGAGATCAAGACCAAGAGCAACGACCACGGCGTCGAGGTCACCCTCGAGTGCATCAAAGAGCGTGACGGGCTCATCTTCACGAACCTGGTCGACTTCGACTCCAAATACGGCCACCGCCGAAACCCCGAGGGCTACGCCCAGGCGCTGGAGCGCTTCGACGAGCAACTCCCCGGGATCATCGACGCCCTCGAGGACGATGATCTGCTGATCATCACCGCCGACCACGGCAACGACCCCACCTACGAGGGCACCGACCACACCCGCGAGTACGTCCCGCTGGTCGCGCTCATCAAAGGTGGCGGCTGGGGCGAGGACCTGGGCACGCGCTCGTCATTCTGCGATATCGGGGCTACCCTGGCGGATTATTTTGGCGTGGAGTGGGAGGTCGGCACGAGCTTTTTGGCGGATCTGAAATAAATACCCTCAGTAACCACAAATGCCGCTATGAACTAACCCAAATTGTAGTTTGCGCCGCTGTTCAGGCGCCTCAAATAGAGAATCTTACAGGAAGCGGGGCATCTTCTATTTAGGGCGACGTCAAACGGCGACGTCGCGAACTGCAATTTGGGTTAGGCGTTAGAACCGTTTTGGGTTGTTGTGGCGCCTCAAATAGAAGATCTCGCAGGAACCGAGCATCTTCTATTTGGGGCGACGTCAAACGGCGACGTCGCGAACTGCAATTTGAGTTAGGTGTTAGAACCGTTTTGGGTTGTTGTGGCGGGGCGCACCCAACCGGCATCGGGGCATTTGTCCAGCAAGGCACCAATCGACTCACCAAACCCCGGATGGACCACCTCAGCGGCCAACTCAGCCAACGGAACCAACACAAATCCCCGCTCGGCGATGCCCGGGTGGGGAATTTCCAGGCCCTCTTCGCTGATGATCTGTTGGCCGCATAGCAGGATATCGAGGTCGATGGTCCGCGGGCCGTTTTCGACCTCGCGGATGCGGCCCATCGCCTGTTCGATGCCGAGCAAGCGGTCGAGCAGGTTGCGCGCAGACAAGCCTGTCCGTATCTTGGCGCAGCCGTTGAGGAAGTCGGGCTGATCGCCGTACATGCGCGGCTCGGTTTCGTACAGCGCGCTGACCGCCTCGACGCGGGTCATCTCGAGCGCGTCGATGAATTCGACGGCGCGCTCGAGATTCTGTGCGCGGTCTCCGAGGTTGGAGCCCATGCCGAGGAAGACGTTGTCGGGATTTACTTTCATGATTTTACCACCACGGCCACCGATGTTGCGCCCGTCTAAAGCTCTGAGTCTCGCCGCGATTATCACCGCGCTCGCAATCCTTAGCACAGGTTGCGGCGAAGGTGTCGTCGACGACGGCGCTGATACCGTCTACTTCGCTCCGCTCGAGCGCGACGAGCTGCGCACCGAGCGCGTCGCCGCGCCCGACGGTCCGTCCGACGAGGAGGTAGCCCAGGTCAAGCCGATCATCGACGGCTTCTCGGAGAACGCCGGCGCGCTCTTTGCGCGCGGCGACATCGAGTCGCGCCTGCCCCAAATCGAGCAGGTCTTCATCTCTACCGGCCACTACTTGGACCTGGTAGCCATCTATCAAAATGTGGTCGACACACAAGGTATTTCCAGCCGCGCCGCCCCGCTGCTGGTGCGCCACTATCTGCGCCTGGGCCAGCGCCACTTAGCTCGCGATCTGCTCGACGAGATGATCGCCGAGCGTCCAAACGAGCCGCAAACCTGGTTCCTAAACGGCGCGTTCTGGCTGCCCAAGCTCGAGGGCTCCGAAGAGGCCGTCGCGCGGGTCGTCGCGAGTTGGCAAAAGGTGCTCGATCTCGACCCGAACTTCGAGGGCTTCGGGCGGGCCGACTTGCCCAGTCTGCGCGAGCAGCTAGAGGCGCTGCGTCAGCGGGCCTCCCAAGAGGCGATCAGCGAGGCCGTCGCCGAGCTGGATGAGGAACGTGCGGCTCCGGCCGACGAGGCCGACCAAGACGAAGAGCCCCGAGAGACCGACGAAGCCGAACAAGAAGACGAGCCCCAAGAACTCGACGATGCCGAACTCGCCGACGCCAAATCGCCCGAAGCAGACGCCGAACTCTTGGCTCACCACGACCAGTCCGCCGCCGACGGCGAGCCGGCGCCGAAGACACAAGCACCCGACGAGACCAAAGAGGCAGAACCGGTCGCCATCACCCTCGCCCGCGCCGACATGGCGCTCGGCCAGGGAGACGCCAGCGGCGCCAAAGAGCTGTTCGAGGAGGCCCTCGAGCGCGAGCCGACCAACGTCGCCGCCACCCTCGGGATCATCCGAAGCGGCTGGGAGGACGACGACTCCTCGCGCAATCAACTCGCCACGTCTCTTCGCGAGCTCGCCGAGCGCGACGATCTGACTCCCCGCCAGCAATACGATATCGGGCAATTCGCGTTCTCGAAGATGCAAGATCGCAAGCTGGCCGCCGAGCTTTGGAAAGAGGCCAAAGAGCGCGACCCCAAGCTGGCCGAGCGCGTCGGCCTCGACCGCCTGATCGAACGGGCATCACGCTAACAACGAACAGCGATTTCAACGCAGAGGGCGCAAAGGGCGCTGAGATTTTTATAAGCTCTAGTAGGTGTCCGGACCCAATGCCCATTGCTGCAGATAAATGTGCGCCAGGCAAAAACAGTAGGGTGTACGAAAGAGCCATTTTAACCTGCTCTTCTTTTCCTTAGCGCCCTCCGCGACCTCCGCGTTGAAAAATCATTCCCCCAACACCATCGAGATCTCGTAGCCCTGTTCGGTTGCGCGCCAGCCCGGTGGGATGACCCAGGCGCGGCCGTCTTGGGCCAGGTGCTGGCGCAGCCGGCCGTGGGCGAGCTCGTCGTCGTGCATGAAGGTCCACCGCTGGCCGGTGGGGAGTTGGCCGGCGCCGAATTCGCTCTCGCCGCGGGCGATCTCGAGCAAGGTGTCCTGCTCGGGCAAATCCAAGCTATAGACGAAGCTATCGTCGGGGTGGGTATGCACGATCGGACGGTGGATCCTGACCTCCATCGGCCCAAAGCGCACGTGGACTCGGATAGCCGGGTTGTCGAATTGAGTCACTCCGACCTGCCGGCGCGCCCCCAACACGGCCAACCCCAACGCCTTGGTGCGTGTGGCGATGCCCTGGCCGGGGACGTGGCTGTGCAGTGAAAAGCCCGAGACGGTGTTCGGCTCGACGGTCGGGCAGGCGCAATACTCCGAGATGGGCACGAAGCCGTCGTAGTCCTCGTCGACGTCGAGCCGGTCGATGATCTCCGGGGAGACGACCTCTCTGGGCAGCATGAAGCCGACCATCGCCGACGGCAGGATCGCACAATCGAGCATCACCCACAGCGGCATCCCCATATCCTTGGGCCCACCGAAGGCAGCCTGATTGCCCCGGTTGAGGATGGAGCAAAACTCCGCATGCTTCTCGTCCTCGATGCGCATCACCTGAATCGGCTCGTCCAACTCCAGGTCGACGTCGAGCATGGGGACGTTGGTCCCGACGGTGAGCACATAGGGTTTGAGATTGGCTTCCAGCTCGGTTGGATTCATGCGTGTGGACTTCGGTTCAAGTAGCGGCGGATTGGCCGGGCCTGCGCCTGGCACTCGCCGGGCGCCCGAGGCGCCGATAGGCGGCCTCGGCGATTTCGTCGATGTCGATGGCGAGCGCGGGATCTCGTTTATTGAGCAGCTGTGAGAGCTCGTCGAAGGCCGCCGCGACACCTTCCGAGGAGGTACGCTCGGCCGCCTCGGATTCGATGATCTTGTCGAGCAAGGCGTCGACGCGCTCGGAGTCTCCTTCTCGCTCGAATAAAAGAGCTTGGAGCGCGCGCGCGGCGAGCTTGCCCTGCACGTCGCCGATCGACTCGTAGTCAATTTCGGCGCGCTCGGCGAATTTGAGCGCGGCTTCTTCCTTGCCCAGCTCGTATTGCAATCGGCTCAACAGCAGCCGACAGGCGGCGATCCCGCGGCGGTCCTCGAGGGCGCGGAACCCGTCGAGCGCGTCGCGGCCCAGCGACATGGTCTCTTTATGCCGGCCGATATTCAGGGCCAGACGAGCCAGGTGAAATTTGCAGCGTGTGACCCCGCGCCGGTCGTCGAAGCCGGTAAACGCCTTATGGGCCCTGCGCAGGCTGCGCGCAGCATGCTTGAAGTCGCCTCGGCGCCAGTAGATCTGTCCCAGGCGAAGTTGGCACTCGGCCTTGAGGTGCTTCTCGCCGAGCTCTTCGATGGTCTCGAGCGCTTCCTGGAGCATCGACAAGCCGCGTTGGGACTCGCCGGCCTCGGCCAGGAGCACACCGGCATGCATCTGGATGCGCGCGGTCAATTCAGCGTCGCCGATGCTCTCGACCAAGATGGCCGCGCGCCGACTGTAGAGCTCGGCGTTGTCGAGGTCTCCGCGACGCGCGCGCACCTGGGCCAGTTGCTGGAGCGCCTCGGCCTGCAGGGAGGCTTCGTCGACCTGTTCGGCCTTCTCGAGCGCCTCACCGAGGAGCACACCGGCGGCCGAATAATTGCCGCGCATCGACGCGATCGCGCCCAGCGCGCACAGGCAAAATGCGTCGACGTTGTCGGCCACCTCGGTATAGCCGGTATCACGCGCGCTTCGCGCCTCGCGCCGCGCAGCCTCATACCAGCCCTCCGCCTCGGACAGATCGCCCTGGCGCTCGGCCAATTTGCCCAGACCCCAGCGCGCCCACAGACTGACCGCCAGATTATCGCCGCTCAGAAGCTTTCGGTAGTGCGAACGCGCCGAGTCGTATTCGCCCACGCGCCGCTCGAGGTGGGCGACCTCCAGGGCCACCTCCTCGCTCTGCAGCACGTAGGACGCCTCGGCCAGCGCGCCCTCGGCCTTGCCCGCCTGGGCCGATTCGGACAATTGCTCGGCCTCGCGATACAGCTGCATGGCGCGTTTCAGGTCCGAGGAATTCGCCGCCGCCCGGGCCGCCTTGAGCGTGTAGATATAGACGCCCTTCGGGTGGCGTGCGCGACGATAGTGCTCGGCGATCTCCTCGGCGCGCGCGTCGATGCGGTCGCTATAAAAGGCGATCTTGGCCTCGGCGGCCAATTTATGGATCGCGCGCAGCTCGCGCCGGCCGCCCATATCCTGCAGAAGCACCTCGCGCATCAGCACATGGTCGAACTCCAGGATATCCTCGCCGCTGTGGCCGACCTCGCGCAGGATACCGTCGCGCACCAAGATCTCGAGGGCGGCGTCGAGCTCGCCGGCGTACGGCGCCTGCTTGTCGGCGCCGGCCTCGGGGGTTGTTGCTTCGCTGGTGATCATCGAGCGAAACAACCTGTAGTCGAAGCGCCGCCCCAAGATCGCCGCGCGCTCCAAGATGGCCTTCATCGCCTCGGCGTCCGAATAGCCCTCCCAGACCTGACGCGCCCGGTAGCGCATCATATCGGCGATCTCACCGGGGATCTCGGCGTCGATATCGGTGCCCTCGGCGAGCTTCCAGCTGCCGTTATCGTATAGCAGCTTGCCGCTCTCCTGCAGATAACGCAGCAGCTCGCTGGCGTGCAGCGGGTTGCCCGATACCCGGCGGGCGATCTCCTCGGCGACGCCCATCTCGACCGGCGCCAGGCTCTCGATGAGCGAGACGATGTCATCATCGCCCAGCCGATCGAGCGCGATCCGTTGGACGTCCTCGGAGCCGACCTTGGCGAGCCGATCGAGCACCTCGGCCAAATGCGGCGCGTTGCGAAGCTCTCCGGTTCTGACCGTGCCGACCACCACGAGCGAGGCGGGGTCGAATTGCAGCCCCAGAGACAAATGCTCCAAAAAGGCCGACGTCGGCTCGCCCGAGTGGTGTAAGTCCTCCAAGATCACGAGAATCGGCCGCTCGCCGGCGGCGCGCTTGAGGATATTCTCGAGCGTCGCGAAGACGCGCTCGCGCCTGGCCGTGGCGCGCGTGCCGTCGAAGTCGCTGGGCTCGAAGACCGCGTCTTCGCCCCCGGGCTGCATCAGACGCACGGTCAGCTCGATCTCTGCCTCCGAAAAGCCCCATTGCTCGAGGCGCGTTCTGACCACGTACGGAAGCTGTTCATAAGAGGCGTCTCGGGTGCCCAGGACCGACTCGAGCACTGCTCGAACACCGTTAAATCCGCCGCTGGCCCGCTGGAAGGTGCCCTGAGCGACGCGCATAAGCCCGGACTCCTCGACACGCACGCGGATCCATTCGAGCAGCCGCGATTTGCCTGTGCCGGCGTCGCCCTCGAGGAAGATCAGCCCGCCTTCGCCGCGATCGACGGCCCGACGGACGCGACGCTCGATGCTCCGGCGCTCCTCGACCCGTCCGACCAGCGGCGCCTTCTGGCCAGAGACCATCCCGTAACCCGAGCGTCCCCCGAGCATCGCCGACGGCGGCACCGTCTGGCCGCCATAGCCGCTCAAGAATCCACCGGTCGAGATATTGCCCGGGTGGCTCATCGAATTCGGGTTGGAGACCTGCGGCCCGGTGACCATCCACGGCACATAGCTGAATTGGTTGATGACCGTCTGGATGCTCTCGCGGGCCTCGGCGGCCGACTGGATGCGCTCGGAGGGATCCTTGGCCAACAGCCGGTAAACGCTGCGCTCCAACTCGGCGGGCACGTCTCGGCCGCCCCTGACCTCGAGCTGCGGGATGGGGGCGTGGAGGTGGGCCTTCATGACTTTCTTGGGATCATCGCCCGGATACGGCGGTGTGCCGGCCAAGATCTCGAAGAGGATGACGCCCAACGCATATAGGTCGACGCGGGGGTCGACCGGCTTTCGCCTAAAAATCTCCGGAGCCATATAGCGCGGCGTCCCCAAGATCACGCGGCGTTTTTGCGCCTCGCTCTGCTCGTTACCGAGGCCGCCGGGCGCATTTTTCAGGTCCAAATCGCCCGATTGGGTGGCGGCGAGCCCAAAGTCGACTAGTTTAATGATCTCGCGACCTTCGTCGTCGCGGCTGACCAAGATATTGGAGGGTTTGAGGTCGCGGTGGATGATGCCGCGTGCGTGGGCCGCCGACAGCGCGCTGAGCACCTGGTCGGTCAAGGAGGCCAAACGCAGAACGTCGACATCTTCGCGTTTGAGCCGACTCATCCCGAAACCGTCGACCAGCTCCATGGCCAGCCACAGCGTCTGGTCGTCGTTGTCGGTGCCGAAGTCGAAGACCCCGGCGATATGCGGGTGGTTCAGCCGTGCGATCGCACGCGCTTCACGACCAAAGCGGCGTCGCGCACGCGCGGTGAACGCCTTGTCAGAGTGCAGCACTTTCAGCGCCACTTCGCGATCGAGTGACGTCTGCAGTGCGCGGTAGACCGCCCCCATGCCGCCGGCGCCGATCTTTTCGAGGACGACGAAGCGGCCCGCTACCGTAGATCCATCTTCGTAATTCGACATGCGAACCAGGTGAGCCAGACACTGGCTTTTCATCGGGAGATGAGTTCCTCCAAAATGTAACTGATCGAGACCCAAATCACCAGCAGGATCCCGCAGCTTGATCGCCGCCCGAGGTGTGCAAATGATGCGTGACGAGCGTCACCTCACTTGCTATGTAGTTCCCCATCTATTAGATGCAGAACTCGAAACAATCTCCTGCGGGTTTCGTTGGCGCACCCGTGGGCGTATGGCTGCATCGTGAACTGAGTTATGATGGCGGCGCCACTTTCAGGAGATTTTCATGGACCTTTCATCGCAATTCTTCAAGCTCACCGCCGGCCGAGGACGTTTGCTGGCGGTATCGATGGCCCTCTTCGTGTTGGCCGCCTTCGGCTGCGACGGCGGCTGCGGCTGCAACGGACCGGGCGGCATGCCTGGCTCGGCTGACGGACGCTCCCAGGATATGGCCAGCCATCTGCCGGCCGATACCGAAGTCGCCTTCGTCGTCGGTGACCTCGCCAAGATGCGCGATTCGCTGGCGACCACCCGGGACACCTTCGGCGATACCCTTCCGATGGCTGACCTGGTTGAAGAGCAGGCCAAGGACGAGTTGGGCATCGACCTCTTCGACGCCCAGAGCTTCAAAGACACCGGAATCGTCGCCGACGGCGCGATGACGATCACCGTGGCCGGCAAACACCCGGTGCTGCTGACCTACGTCGACGACCAGCAGAAATTCGAGAAAGCGTTCAGCGACCAATTCAAAAAGAGCTTCGACATCGAGGGCATGCCCAAAGGCGAGACCGTCGGAGACCAGCAACTCAAAGTGCTCGGCGAAGAGCCGGCTCAAACCGCTGCCTGGGCCTATGACGGCAAACTGGCCATCATCGGCTTCCCGCCCTCCGACGAAATCGAGACCGACGAAGACGACGATCGCGACGTCAAGCAAGTCGTCGCCGACCTCGCCGGCCAACAAGAGAAAGGCTCGCTCGCCTCGATCGACGGCTATAAGAAGTTCAACAACGCCCTCGCCACCGACCAGTCGATGGCCGTCTTCATCAACACCGACGCGGCCCTGACTGACGAGCGTATGAACCAGCTCAAGGGCCAGGCAAACCCGACGGCCGGGGCGACCGCCGAGTGGATCGACGAGAACGTCACCGCCATGGGCTTCGGGCTGCACGCCGAGAAGAACACCATCAAGCTGCGCACCTGGGCGAGCCTGCCCGAGGACGTCGCCAAGCGCGCCCAAGAGATCATGACCCCGACCAAAGATGCGCCGATGGGCAACTTCAGCACCGAAAACACCATGATGGCGCTGCGCATGTCGGTCGATATGCCCAAGCTGTGGGCGTTCTATAAAGAGACCGCCCCTCCCGCCCAGCGCGACCAGATCGTCAACCAACTCGAGCAGGGCACCAAGGCGGCCAATCTCGACCTGGAAAAAGACATCATCAACCAGCTCTCCGGCAACCTCGCCATCTACTTCTACGGTGTCGACAAACAGATGATCGAAGCGGCCGGCGGTCAACTCATGGCTGCGTTCGGCAACCCCGTACAGGCGCTGGCGTTGATGGTTCCGCTGCAGTTCAAGACCCCGGAAGCGCGTGAGAAGTTCAGCGCGGCGCTGGCCCCGATGGGCTTCTCGAAGAGCTCGGTCAAAGGCGACGTCGAGGCGCTCAAGATGAATGTCGAGCGGCCAGTCGGCTCGTTCTACCTCAAGGACGATCTCTTCGTGTGGGCCTCTGAGGTCTTCTCCGACGACTCGGTCGCCGACTACATCAACGACAAGCGCGACGAGAAGAAGCTCAGCGACATCGATGACCTCAATCTCGGCGCTGACCTGGCCACCAATAAAAAGTACAATGGCCTGTACTTGAACTTCGTGCGCGCCAAAAATCACCTCGGCGAGCTGCTTTCCCAGAGCCTGCCGCAGCCGGCCATGAGCTTCATCGACAAGCTCGAAGAAGCCTCGCTGACCACCGAGGTCAACGAAAATGGCGCCTTCCTCGATCTGAGCATCGACCTGACCCCGCAGGCCGCCGCTGCCCAATCTGAGGGCGACAAGTCGGACGGCGACAAGGAGTGATCAGCGCCACCGTGCAGATCCAAACCACAGACCTTTCCAAGTCCTACGGGAAGGCAGAAGGCCGCGTGCGGGTGCTCAGGGACGTCTCCCTGAGCATCCGCCCCGGCGACTTCATCTCCATCGTCGGCACCTCCGGCTCTGGAAAGACCACGCTGTTGAATATTCTCGGTGGGCTCGACACGACCTTCGACGGCCAGGTGCTCCTGGGCGACCAGCGACTCGAGGAGCTCTCCGATCGGGACGTCTCCCGCATACGCAACCGCGAGTTCGGCTTCGTCTTCCAGCAATTCAACCTGCTCGACCACCTGAGCGCGCGTGAGAACGTCGAGCTTCCGTCGTTTTTCGACCCCAGTAAACCCAATGGAAGCTCCGGCGACGGCGCCTCCACCGAGCAACGCGCCTCCTTTTTACTCCACAAGGTCGGCCTCGCCGACAAGCTCGACGCTCTCCCCCCGCAACTCTCCGGCGGCCAAAAGCAGCGCGTGGCGATCGCCCGGGCGCTGTTCCAAAAGCCCTCGGTGATCTTTTGCGACGAGCCCACCGGCAGCCTCGACCGCCAAACCGGCCTCGAGATCATGAAACTCTTCCAAGCTCTCAACCGCGATCAGGGCGTCACCCTCGTGGTGGTCACCCACGAGGAGCATATCGCCAGGATGGCCTCGCGCATCGTGCGCCTCGAAGACGGTAGGGTCGTCGCCGACCAACCCAACGAGCCGGCCGCGCCCGAAGAAATCGATCTGATCGGCCTCGACGCCGAAGCCGCCGACGTGTCTATCGATCCTTTAGACTCCGGAGAATCCCCGTGAGGATCGCCGAACTGGGCCGTCTGGTCAGCCAATCGATCCGCCGAAACCGCCGCGACTTCCTGTTGTCGAGCATCGGCATCGTGGTGGGCATCAGCACGCTTTTATTCTTCACCGCGCTCGGCTCGGGCATCAAACAGGTCGTGCTCGAGGAGATCTTCGTGGTGCGCCAGCTCGAGGTCGTCAAGAAGTCCGTCGACATCGCCGGCATCCGCACCGGCGGGCTCTTCGGCGGCAAAAAACTCGACGAAGCCACCGTCGACCGGCTGGCCGAGATCGACGACGTCGCCGAGGTCTACCCGAAGATGAAGCTGACCTTCCCGGCCAGCGTCCGCGGTGGCAAGAGCCTCCTGGGCCGCGATATGGTCGGTGAACTCATCGCAGACGGCGTGCCGCCGAGGCTGGTCGAGGACGACGAGCTCCCCGGAGACCTGGGGTTTCGCGACTGGCAGGCCGAGATCAGCTGCTCGTCGAATGACGACTGCCCCGAAAGCCACGCCTGCGAAGAAGGCATCTGCGAGGCGGCCTCATGCGGCTCGGCGCGTCGGCCGGATTGCTCCGGAAAATCCTACTGCCACGAGGCCACCGGCCAGTGCACGATGCCCATCCCGGTCATCGCCTCCCCGAAGATGCTCGAGATCTATAACGGCAGCTTCCAGACGGCCATGGGCGGCGCGCGCGGGATGCTCTCGAAGCTTCCCAAGCTCTCCGAAGACGCCCTGGTGGGCGTTCGCTTCGACGGCGTCTTCGGCCAGAGCTTCGTGGGCCGCTCCGCGCGCGGCCGGCAGATCACCTACCGCATGGAGTTTGTGGGCTTCTCCGACAAGGCCATCGACCTCGGAGCGACGATCCCGATTGGCTACGTCGAACGCCTCAACAAACGCTTCGGCGACGAAGAGGCCGCCGAGGAATTTCACTCCATCGTCGTCGAGACCGACAGCAATGAGGCGGTCGCCCGCGTCGCCCAGCGCATCAAGGAGATGGGCTTCGCGCTCTCCGATCGCTACGAGAACGCCCAACGCGCCGGCCTACTGATCATGCTGCTCACGCTGGTATTCAACTTCATCAGCCTGATCATCCTGGCGATCTCGGCGGTCAACATCATGCACACATTCTTGATGGTGATCCTCGAGAGAAGGCGCGAGCTGGGCCTGATGCGCGCGCTGGGCGCCACACGCAGTGATATCCGCTGGCTGGTCATCGTCGAGTCCACGGTGCTGGGGCTCTTTGGAGGCCTGGCCGGCCTCGTGGTGGGTTGGGGGGCGATCTCACTGGCGGACTATCTCTTCGCCACCCAGGTGGGCAACTTCCCGTTCAAGCCCGACAGCCTCTTCATCATCGAGCCGTGGATGCTCGCCGGTGGTCTGTTGGTGGGCGTCTTCTTCTGCTGGTTGGGCTCGCTGTGGCCGGCGTTCCAGGCCAGCCACGTCGATCCGGCGCGTACCTTATCTGGCCATTAACTGATTTAGCATGGTCTTTCGGCACTTGCCCCCGCCAGCCTTCGGTGAGTGCTTTCGATCAAGAAAGTGAGAAAGTCAGACAGTGAGAAAGTGAGAACAAAACTCCAAACGACCGAACTCGCCGCGAGGCCATTGCTGTATCTAACTTGCTTACTTTCTCACTCTCTTACTCTCTTTTCACCGATCAGCAACAACTGTCGGCACCGCGAAAACCATCTCTAAGCCAGATCTCGGCGTGATGGCACTCAAGACCACTCCCGCAAAATCTTACGAATATCGTCGCGCAGCGGCTCGAGCCGCTCCTCGATGGAGGGGGCGTCGTCGCTGCCGTCGTGCCACTCCTGGGCGACGCCCGGGGCGAGTTCGATGACGGTGTCGCGACGGCGGCAGATGCCCGCCTCGAGGACGACCTCGATGAGCTGGGCGTCGCTGGCCGCACGGGCGTCGGGAGCATCGTCGCCGCTGATATGAGGCGGCTGGTCGTGCGGCTCGAGGCCGAGCGCTTCGGCGAGCTTCTCGAGCACGTCGCGCGGCGCGCCGAGCTCGGTCTCGTGGAACCACAGCCGCCCCCCGTACATATCCTCGGTCATACGTGCCAGCGGACGGTCGAGCGGGTCGCGAAGCGCCAGGCAGGCGCATAAAAGCGTAATATGGGGCACCGTAATCACCAGCAGTTGGCGCAGGTCGCGGCCCTTTCTGAGCGCGATCTCGCGGGTGACGTCGTTGATCGGCACGCCCCCAAACCACTGCGTGTTCTCGCCGGCCGACCAGCTCGCCCGCCTCCAATGCGCCGCGTCGAGCTTGTGGGCCTCGCCGGTGACGAAGCGGTGGACCTGTCGCGGAAAACCGACCTGCATGCGATGCTCGACGCCCAAGCTCATCATCGCCAGCGCCGTCAAAAATGACTCGCCGGCAAATTCGAGCGCCGGATGGTGACGATCGTCGAGCATGCGCCCGGTCTCCCAGTCGACCCGCGAGGGCCGATAAGCCGCCTCGAGCAGGCTCGCCAGGCTCGACGAGCGGCGCCGGGCGGTCGACTCCGACAGCTCGGTGGTGCGCTCGATCGCCTGCAGGCACGCCTCGCGGGTGGCCAGCGCCTCCCCGGCGTCGAGCGCCTGGCGCTTGATGGCGTTGGCCAGCTTGACGATATCCTTCGAAAATAGCGCCTTGCTGAACAGACGCCCGCGCGCCGAGACGCTCTCGGCGAAGGTCGCCCCCGTCCCGGTCGGCTGCCAGACCCGTTCCGTGGTGGGGCGCAAAAACCCCAGCCAGCTGCCTAGATTCGCATAATAACGCACCGTACGCCCGTCGACCTCGAGCGCTTCCGCGAGCGCCTCGACCCCGGACTCCTGGGCGTCGACGGCCTCCATCAGCCCCACGAATAACCTCAAGTTATTCGCCTGGGGCACCTCGGCGCCGCTGGCCAATAGCTCCAATTGTGCCTGTGATTCGCTCATGGCCTTCACTATAGCGTAAGTAGGGCTATTCAGGCGAACGCGACGCAGGCACTTTCGGCTCGGGTGGATGTCCGCCTCTGTATCATCGGAGCGGTGTATGATAATTCTGTGGCAAAATTGCCTCGTACACCGTCGCCTCGTTCGGGGCGCGATGAGACTTATACGGAGATGTTTATCATGGACTATACCACCTCGAAGCCCGGCTCGTTTTCGCGCCGATTGACCCTTTTGCTCGCCGCGGTCGTGGCGCTGGCCACCCTGGCCGGTTGCTCGGACCCCAAGGAAAAGGCGCTCAAAAATATCACCAAAAAGGTCGAAGAATGTCGTCAGGCCGAGCCCGAAGGGATGTTCTATACCTTCGAGTTGCGTGGCAACGACGACACCGAGCGGGTCTTCAAGGCCGCCTGTGACATGGAGATCGAGAAGTTCGAGATGAGCAGTGACGTCAGCGCGCACGCCTATACCGGGCCGGTCCGCTGGGGCACGCGCATCAGCAAAAAGACCGATGTGTGGACGCTATTCGTCGCCGAGTGGCCCTCCCTGGAGCGCGCCCTGAACGCCATCGAGGGCAGCGAGATCGACGTCGACTCGCGCCGCTACGCCGAGAGCCACTTCTCGCAGGCCCAAGAGCAGATGCCCGACAACGCCTGGATTCGCCTGCGGCGCCTCGAGAACCTGCTCGACTTGCGCACCGAGACCCGAAAGAAAGACGATAAAAACCCGCCACATATCGGCGACAACGCCGAAAAGCAGCTCGACGAGACCGTGGCCTGGGCCGAGGAGAACGACAATCCCGACGCCAAAGCCCGCGCCCAATACCTGGCCGTCGACCACGTGCGCACCTATATCGACAAGATCGATCGTATCCTGAGCGCCGACGGCTCCAGCGACGAGTGGCTCATCAAGGCCGCCGAAGCCTCCGAGAAGGAAGGCGACAAGGAAGGCGCCCAAGAATATCGCGACGAGCTCGAAGAGACTCGCAAAAAGCGCGCCGAGACCCAGGAACTATTCACCGAGCGCCGCGAACAGACGGTGGCGTATCTGTGCGAGCGGCTCGAGGAGCTCTCGCTGGACGGCGTCACAGACGACACGATCAAGACGCAGGTCGATACGGCCAAAGGCGCGGTCGACTGTTCCGAAACGGCCGACAAGGTCGCTGAAGGCGAATAAACTGCAGCAAAGAGGCCACAGCGTGCCACAAAATCAGCACATCACCAGCCTGGGCTTTAACCTGGAGAATACCGGCGAGGTCGCGCGCGTGCGCCCCTTGCTGCGCGCAAGCGGCCTGAAGGCCATCGATGACGCCGCCGGCGCCGGTCCCTGGGAGCCGTCGACCTACCTGGTCGCGGCCACCACCGCCGGCGGCACCGCCGCTTGCGCCGGCTGGACGCGCCACGACGACTATGCGCTGCTGCATTCCCTGGCGGTCGCCCCGCCCTCTCGGGGCAGCGGCGTGGGCGCCTCGGTACTCGCCACCGTACTGGGCGAAATCATGGACACCGCTCCGGTGCGCGAGGTCTATTTGACCACGCGGGTGGCCACCCACTTCTTCGCGGGCTTCTCCTTCGAGAAGCTCGACCCCACCGAGCTGCCCGAGCCGGTCGCCCGCCATCCGATCTTCGTCCAAGCCGGCGCCGACTCTCAGCCGATGGTCCGCCGCTACAAGCCCAATAAGCGCGGCCTCGACAATTCGGCCTTTCGACTCATCCACAACACCACCACCGACGCCACGCTGCCTGCCGGGAGCGTATTTCTATTCCGCCAGGCCGGCTCGATCCTCGAGGCCAGCTACCGCGGCACGCCGGTCAGGCGCGGCCACCTCGTCGGCTCGGTGCAGGGCCAAGAACTCAACTTCTTGTGGCATCACGTCCTCGATGACGGCAGCCTGGCCAGCGGAGATGGCAGCATCTTCGTCGACGAGCTCGACGACGGACGCAGAGAACTGCGCGAGAAGATCGGCGGTCGGAACCCCGGTGAGTTGTTATTGCGAGAAGTTTGAGCGCACACGCCGCGCGGATGGGCTCAACGGCTCAAAAAACCCTGCAGGATACGCACGAACTCATCTGGTGAATCCTCCATCGGGCAGTGCCCCACCCCTTCGATCACCTCGAGTTGCGCGTCGTCGATCATCGAATGAAGGATGTGGCCGGACTCGAGCCTGATCAGGTGATCTTTGTCTCCCCAGACGATCAGCGTCGGCCGCTCGATCTGATGGGCGCCGACCAGGCGGTCGGGATCTCGGACCAGATCGATCCCCATATCCAGCATAAAGCGCAGGCGATCGGGCTGGCGGAAAGGCTTGACGTAGGCGTCGATCTCCATGCTCGTCATGCGGCTCTTTCGCCACTGAATCGGCTCGTAGGCGCGGATCCCCAACGAGCTGGCACCCAGCCGAGCCAGGCGAAGCGGCAGGCGACCGACCACATGATGCAGCCAGGAGGGCACCCCGATGCGAATGCCCGGGCTGACCAGCGTCAGCGAATCGAGGCGATCGAAGGCCCGGGCCCTGCGCCCGGCCATATAGCCGACCAGCGCTCCCAGTGAATGACCGACCAGGTGGAGGCGATCGGCGTCGACCAACTCCAGCAGAGCCGCCAGCCAATCGACGAGGCCGTCGACCCGGGGGGCGAGTGAGTCCGAGCGAAAAGTGAGATCTCGGCCGTGGGCGGGCAGGTCGGGGATCACCAGTCGATAGCGCGACGCCAGCTTGGGCACGATCTTTCGATAGGCCATCGAATGAGCCATCAGCCCGTGCAGAAGCACCAGCGTCTCGTCATTCTTCCAGCCCGCCTCCAGCCAGTGAAAGGACTCCTTAAAAAACGGGGAGGTCCGATACACCGATCGGATCGGAAATGGTCTGGGTGCTGATGAATAGGTAAGAAACACGGGTTACTGCATCCGCGCTCGAGACAGGGGCTGACCGCATCGACTGGGCGCATTTGCGCGCAGTCGGCAAATCATGCCTTATGATTCAACAGCTGGTAGAGTGAACTTTCAAGACGGTTTTGTAAAGAAAAAGCCAACGAGCCCGGATCGCCCGACAATTCAATCACCTTCAAATTGGACCCGACGGCTTCAATGCTCTATCATCGGCACAAATGCTGCACCAATGAGGGCGCTCCGCACAAACTTGACGGGCCATAGGCCCCTTGTTAGACCTTGCAAGTCTCAAAAAGGACGCGTCTGTTTGTTGTTATTGATAGCTTGATGTCCGGTGCGGCATCATCTGCGGCCGGAGGTATATGTATGATGCCCAAGATGCAACGCATATTGGCGGTTAGCCTGCTGTTTGTCGTGACGTTGAGCGCTGTCCCGGCTGAGGCCGCTGACAACGATCTCGTCTTATCGCGCTTTGGTCGGTGTGTAACTGACGACGCCGACGCGAGTCCCTGTCGGCGTGTCGAAAAGGACACCGAAGGGTTTCGCAGCCTCGCCCGCGACGTCGGACAGGTCTTCGCCCCCCGGTTTCTCAACCCCGCCGAGACCCTCGGTGAGGCCGGCTTTGCGGTCAACCTGATGACCAGCCTGTCGTTCATCCCCAACGACGAAGATTATTGGCAGACCGCCGTCGAGGACGAAGCGCCCGGCGACGCCATGTTCACCGCACATCTTCAGGTCCGAAAGGGTTTGCCCTTCTCGTTCGAGATCTCCGGCGATATGGCTTATCTATACGCCAGTGAGATGTTCGCGCTGGGCAGCCACCTGAAGTGGGCGCTCAACGAGGGCTTTTATTATTTCCCGGACATCGCCGTTCGCGGCTCGGTCAACACGATCATGGGCGCCGAGGAGCTCAACCTGGTCAACGCCGGCTGGGATATCTCGATGTCCAAGGCGTTTAGTATCTCGGGCGTGATGTCCTTGGCCCCTTATGCCGGCTACCAGCAACTGCATGTGATCGCCTCGAGCCGACTGCTCAACGCCTACCCGCAGGATCCGCGGCCGCCGCAATTCGCCGACGATCCGGCAAATTCCAACGAAGACTTCTCTCCGGAGTTCGTCTTCAGCCAAGAGCACGAGACGATCAACCGCTTCTTCGCCGGCGCGCGCCTCAATGTGTGGATGCTGGCCTTTACCCTCGAGGGCACCTACGCCGATGACGTCACTCAGGTCAACCTCAGTGCAGGGGTTGATTTCTAAGTCCTTGTAGTACAACGTCACTTCCCGCGTGGCGCTTCGTCGGTCCAGATGGCCATTGGCTACGTTGCCGTCTCTCGACGATGCTACTCACATCGCCTTTATGCGGTTTAACCGTATGCGAGCCGCCGCCTTGCCACTGACCATCTGGCCTCGCCGAGAGCTACTCACGCCGAAAGTGACGTTGTACTATTAGGCGCGAGCATCGGGCCGAATGGGGTCGCGGCGGCTTTTGTGACTTTTTACAAGCCGCCCGGCCTCGCCCGCGTGATTCATTCTGACGCATCCATTCACGTTGCTCCGTGCCTCCTCGAAGTCGACACATGACCACGATCATCAAGCGCTATCCCAACCGAAAGCTCTACGATACCGAGCGCAGCAGCTACGTCACCCTCGACCAGATCGAAGAGATGGTCAAAGAGGGACGAGACGTCAAAATCGTCGACAACTCCACCGGCGACGACATCACCAATGTCACCCTCGCCCATATCATCTTCGAGCAGGAGCGCTCCCAGCAGCGCATGCTGCCGCTGTCGGCGCTGCGCGGGATCATCCAGTCGGGCGAGGATTTCATCAACCGCCTGCAATCACCGGTAACGCAATTTCGCGATGAGTTTCGCCGCAAGGCCGAGGCCATCGAAGAAGGGGGAAAGGCCGTGCGTGACTTCGTCGACTCCACACAGCGCTCCATCGACGAGATGCAGCGTCGCATCGACGATAGGCTGCGCGATGCGGTCGACCAGCTCACCCACATCCCCGAGATGAAGCGCGACATGCACAAGCTCGAGCGGCGTGTCATCGAGCTCGAGGCGCGCCTGGAGCGTATGGAGAAGGACGTGCATGCCACACAGACGCCCAGACACGCCACCACCACCGATCCCCACCAGAATCTTCCCTGATCACCGGCGGGGCTTGGTGAAGCCTCCCGAAATAGCTTGGAAAAATCGCCACGGCGGTAGTACAGTTGGCCATGCACAACGATCACATCCCGCAAGTCGTCCGTTTGCAGCCTCGTGAGGTCGCCCCATGATTGTCCGGTGTCCGGAATGTTCGACCGGTTTTAAACTCCCCAAAGATCAAGTCTCCGATGAGGGAGTCAAGCTGCGTTGCTCGAAGTGTAGCCACGTCTTTCGCTTCCGCATCGATGACGACGGCGAGACCGAGATCTTCTACAACGACAGCGATCGGGAGCGGAACGCCCAGCTCGAAAAAGACAAAGGTGAGGCCGACAAGCCCGAGGACAACGAGTGGGAGGAGCCCCAGCGAACCCAGATCGGCACGCCCGGACGGGCCGTCTCCAAGGACGCCTCCGAAGAACAAGAGCAGGCCGCCGCAGTGGACGGCAACAAGACCGCCTTCGGAATGCCGACGGCGAAGGAAAAAGCCAAGAAAAAAGCGGAAGCGAAGGCCAAGAAGAAAGCGAAGAAGCGCTCCAAGAGTGCCTCTTCGGATTATAACCCCTTCCCTCACGCAAACCTCGACATCACAGCCAAAAAGGAGAGCTCGCCGAGCGCGTCGTCCTCCGAAGACGATGGCGATCAAGACGCCGAACCGTCTCAGGATACGGGCCCGGGCGACGACGAGCTCGACTGGAACGACGGCGACGCCACACGCGTCGATCAAAGCGACCCCTTTGGCGACGCCTTCGACGACGAGGCCGACGAAGAGGCCGACGCCTTTGGCGGTGCCTTTGATGACGAGGACGACGAGAATCCCGAGCCCGGCACGACCACTGCGAAGGCGCCCGGCTCCGGCCCAGCAACCACGAGACCAGCAACCACGGGACCAGCGACCACGGGACCAGCGACCACGGGACCAGCGACCACGGGACCGCCCGCCTCGGCCAAGCCTGCCCCGGCCGCGACGGCCACGAAGCAGCCCCAGCAAGCGACAAAGCAAGCGCCTCCCACCGACGCAGCCGCGCCGGTAGCGGCCGCCGAAGCTGCGGCAGCCACCGCTGCGGCTGCGCAGGCCGGTGAGCCCACCCAAGACACGCCTGCCGAAGGCAAGAGCAGCCCCTGGCAGACCGACAACGCCTATCGCCCCGAAGATATGGTCGACCCATCCTTTGGCGAAGGCGGGCCGAGCTTCGATCCCGAGCAGGGCGTCGTCGCCCCGAATAAACCCGCGGCCAATCAGCCGGCAGCCAACCAGCCGACAGCCAATCAGCCGGCGGCCAATCAACCTCAAACCTCACCGGCCGCAGCCGCCCCAACCAATCGCCGACAGCCGGCGAGCTCTGGCGCCGCTCAGCCGGCCTCCGCCAAGGCCGAGGCCAGCTGGGACGTCGACCCCGTCGACGATTCGCTCGGTCCCATCGAACCGCATACGGTGGGAGGCTCGGGCCTGCAAAAGACCGCCAACTTCGCGCTGATCGCCCTCATCGTGGTCGTGGGCTTCTTCGGCCTGCTCGCCGCGCTCAGCGGCGGGGTGCTCGACTTCAAACGCTTCCCGCACATGCTCGAGGTCGCCTTCGACGGCGCTGAATTCGAGCCGCGCGAAGAGTGGACGGGCGCTGCGGCCCCGGAGGTCGCCGTCGCCCCCGAGGATCCCGTGCGCTTTAACAGCGTCTTCGCCACGCGGGTCGCGCTCGACGACTCCGACGAAGCAGTCTTCTTGGTGCGCGGCAAAGCCGAAAACATCGGCCAGATCGACTTCAGCGACGTCGTGGTCCGCGGCATCCTCTACGACAAGAATGAGCGCGTCGTCGCCCAGACCAAAGCACCGCTGGGGGGCCGACTGCTCCAATCCGAGATCGCTGCAGCGGCCTCCGCCGACGAAGCCGCCTCCTTGCTCCCCACTGACGCAGCCGCGTTGTCAGAGGGCTCGACCCAGCCGTTTAGCCTGGTCTTTAACGACGTGCCCAAGAAAGTCCTCGACAACCCCGACCTGCTCTATAACGTCGAGATTGCCGAGAGTAACCCACCGGCCGATCAGCCCCCCGAAGCCGCACCCGGCGACTGAGGCGAGGGAGACGATGAGCGACGACAACGACCAGCGCCCTCAGGTATACGAACCTCCCCAGGGCGACGGCTTTGACGCGCTGCACGACGCTTACGAGCGTATGCTGGCGCGCGTGGAGCGACTCCCCGAGATTGATATGCGGGTCGCTGCGATCGACGAGGCGATTCGCGAGCAGCCGCCCAGCGAGGCGGCCTGGTTCCTCGACCAGGTCATGCGCGGCGCGTTGTGGGGTCACTCGCCGGCGATCGACGCAATGATGGCCGGCGCATTGTGGTTGATCCGACAGCGCCTCGACGACGACTACGACCTGCTCAAGAGCATCTTCGAGGCCGCCCACCGCGACGAACGCGAAGCCGTGCTCGCCGTGCTTCGGGACCCGCCCCCACACAAAGAACTCCCCGAGGGCAAGCGCCTTCCAGAGCCCGACCTGCCCAAAGGCGACGAGATCACCCTCGGTGAGCGCCGACAGATGGCCCGCGGCAACAACCGGCTCTTTCTCGAGCGGCTCTTGCTAGACCCCAGCCAGGTCGTCGTCGCTCAACTGCTCGACAACCGACATTTGACCGAACAGGACGTCGTGCTGATCGGCTCGCGACGGCCGAACACCTCCGACATCCTGCAGACGGTCGTCCTCCACAAGCGGTGGTACGTGCGCCGTGAGGTGCGATTTACGGTGGTCATGAACCCGTACAACGCCACCGGCATCTCGCTGAAGCTCCTGGCCACCCTCGGCATCCAGAAGCTTCGCAAGGTCCGAAACTCCACCCACCTACACCCGGCGGTCACCGAGGCAGCAGCCCGACTCGTCGAATTGCGCGAGCAACGCACCGCCCCCTGGCACGTTTGATTGCCCTTACGAGAACTATCTGCTTGTCGCACGGCCTACGCCGTCTCGCTGATTGATCGGCTTACGTTGATGTTCTTGGTTCTTGGTTCTTG
>CAYLTX010000099.1:0-11748 GCA_964386725.1 uncultured Bradymonadales bacterium
GCTCTGGCTCGGGCTCTGGCTCCGGTTCGGGCTCTGGCTCGGGTTCGGGCTCCGGCTCGTCGACCACGGCCACCTCGACGACCGAGTCCTCCTCGACGTCCTCGCCGGACTCGACGTTGCACATCGGGGCGAGGGTCATCAGCAAGAATGCGCCAACCACGTGCACCAACACCGCGCCGACGAGCCCCCAGACGCCCGAGAAGAGCTTTTTGAGGAAGCTCTTCTCCTCGGCCGCCAGCGGGTCGCGTATGGCCGTTTTGCGCGGCGTTTGTTCGGCCGAGTCTCGCTCAGCCGATTCTGGTTTTTGGGGCGTCTTCGGGCTCACGGTGCGACGTTCTCCTTCTTCTCGATATTGAGGGCGAATTTATCGAGCCCGTTTTGCTTGATGGTGTCGATCAGATCCACGACGCGGCCGTACTCCACACCCTTGTCGGCGGCGATGATCGCCCGCAGCTCGGGCTCGGCCTCCAGACGCGTGACGGTCTGCTCGGCGATCTCGTCGAGCGTGGTCGCCTCATCGTCGAGGTAGTAGGTGCCATCGCCGGTCACGGACAGCACCATCGTCGACTCCACGTCGGACTCGCCGCTGGCCGCCTTGGGCAGGTCGACCTTGATCTGCTGGCGCACGATATAGGAGGTGGTGACCATAAAGATGATCAGCAGCACCAGCACGATGTCCACCAGCGGTGTGACGTTGATTCCCGAGATGACGTCGTCGTCGCCACCTCCTGTATTAAACCCAGCCATGGTTTCTCGCGTGGTCTAAGGCATCGAGATGAATGTGAAGGATTGCTGCTTGGGCCCGAATCACTCGGCCAACCCATCTGCGCCGGGCGCCGGGGTAGTGGCCTTGGACTTGTCGCCGTCCTCGCCCGGAGCGGGCTCCTTGCGCAGATAGGCAAGCAGCGTGCGCCCCAGCAGATCGGTCTGAGCGACCGAGCGCTTGATCCGCGTCTTGAAGGTATTGAAGGCGATGACCGCCGGGATGGCGACCAGAAGGCCCACGCCGGTGGCGACCAGCGCCTCGGCGATGGCGGCCATGACCTGTTGGGCGGCCTCCTGGCTGCCCTCACCGAGGCTCTCGAACGCACCGATGATACCCAGCACGGTGCCGAATAGGCCGATAAACGGCGCGTTATTTCCCACCGTGCCCAGAAACGCCAGGTATTTGTCGTAGCGACTCTTCTCCGAGGACAGCGCCCCGTTCATGCGCTCTTCGACCGAGGAGGCGCCGCGCTCCCAATCACGCAGCCCGAACAGCACCACGCGCGCTTCCATGGTCTCGGAATATTCCTCGAGCAACTCGGCGGCTTCCTCGAATTTATCCTGCTCGAGCAAGCCCTCGACGCGGCCGCGAATCTTGTGGACATCGACGGCGCGCTTGCCAAAGAAAATGGCGCGCTCGAGCATCACGAGCACGCTGAGTAAGCTGAGGATGACCAGCACCCACAGCACCCATTCGGCGCCGATCAGCGCCGCGTCCAATAAGATCTCGGTCAGCATGGTCCCTCTTCACGGATGAGTCTTGGATTGCCCGGTTCACGACTTGCCGATCGGTGCCGGCGCCGCGATATAAATAATGTGTTCCTGCTCCAGCTTCAAATCGGTCGGCGGGTTCACCTTCACAGAGGTGCCCTCCGAGTCTTCCTGCACGTCAACAGCCAGGAGCGTAGCGTCGTGGTCCCTCTTTAGATGCGAGATCGCCTCTCCAATATTCATTCCCACCAAATTTGATGGCACCTCACACCGATAAAATTGGTGGCCGTAGGCGGTGGTGAACAGCTCGTCGAGCATCGACACGATCCCGTGATTGCGGGTGACTGTGGCCATGATATTGCCCACATACTCCTCGCTGACGATGATTTCCTCGACGCCCACCTCTTTGAGGCTGGCCTCGTTGTCTCGATTCAAAAGCTGCACGGTCGTATAGATGCCGGTGTTGATCTTCTCGATGAGCATGGCGGCGAGCACCGAGCGAGCGTCGCGATCCTGGGCGGAGCGCTCCTCCATGGTGGTGTCGGCGAGCAGAAGCGCCACCGAGGCCCGGTCGATGCCAGCCTGCTTGAGGCAGTCGATGCGGGTATAGTCGCCCACCAGGGTCATCACCTGGTCGGGCAGTTGCTGGACGAGCGGCTCGTTTTCGATGTCCTCGCTCTCGGAGATGATCACGAAGTGGTCGTAGCGATCGTCGTTCTTCAACTCGCGCACGATGAGCGGGCCGGCCTGGTTCCAGCCGCAGATGACTACGTGGTCGTATAGTTCGTCCAATTCCATGCCGTGCAGCCTCACCTTTTGAAGCAAATCGAACATAATCGCCGACACCGTACCGATAAATACGGCGAAGACGGTCATGCCGCTGAGCATCATCATGACTGTGATCGCCCGCCCCATGGTCGTCTGGGGTGTGCCGCCGATGGGCTCGGCGCCGATCAGCGTCATGACCGAGAACCACAGCGCGTTCTCCATGGTGGCGAAGTCGGCGTTGAAGCGGCCCTCGATGACGCGAATCGACAGCCCACCCATCAGCACGACCGTCAGGATAGTCAGGCCGATGATCACGTACTCGACGCGCACCACCCGAAAGGCGGTGGAGAATCGGCGCAGCCGCCGTGTGGCGATGATTCCCACCCGATACAGGCGCAAGAGCCTGAGCACGCGCAAAAAACGCAGCGCCCGGAACACCGGCAGCACCGCCAAGATGTCATACCAGCACTTTCGCAAGAAGCGCTCTTTTTTGCGCTCGGCGTAGTAGCGGATGAATAACTCGATGACGAAGATCAGCGTCAGGACATCGTTGGCGTACACCACCGTGCGGTGGTAAGAATGGCCACGCTCGAGCCATGCCTCGACGAGGATCAGCACCACAGACGTGATGATGAGCAGCGCGACCACCGCCTCGGTGATGGGGTGTCTGAGCGCTCGCCTGACTTTGTGACGCAGATCCATGGGGCACTTCCGCATTGATTCGGTCGGGCAGTGGCCTTTAATCTGCATGTAGGCGCCAGCGCTGACAAGCTGTCTTTGACTTACGGCGTGCGTCGCCCCCTCGTGCTGGAGTTATCGATGTCTAAAAGTCTTCGCCCCAAATCCGCACAAGAGCCCGGCCTCGACTGGACGATTGTGCTCGGCTTTACCATCTGCGCGCTGCTCGCCGCCGGCTTCGGCTATTGGCGGCTGAGTCAGGCCGATCAGATCTCCGAGGACAGCTTCGCCTTCGACGAGATTCAAATCGACCGCGAGCGCCTCGATAGGCAACGCCAACAAAAGTACGGCGATATCAACCTGAGAACGGCGCAGGCCGAGTGGCAACGAATTCTGGCCGCAGCCCGCAAGCTCAACCGCGGTCAGTTCACCGGCCTGTCTCAGACGGCGGCGGCCGAGTTGACCCTGGAGATGAAATTTCACGCCAACGAGCTCATCCCCGCCACCGGCTACCAGGGGTTCGTCGTCAGCGGAGAGCCCCTCTTTCACCAATGTAAAGAAGGCCTCGACGAGCTGCTCGAGGCGGTGCGCACCGGCCAATTGAGCATGAAGGAGGCTCGAGAGGCCCCACCGGCGGACACCTTCGAGACCTACCGCGACAATTGCGGCAACTTCCTGCCGCTGCTCGTCGACCGCGGCCTGGTCACCGAAGACGCCGAATGGGCCTTCGAGCAGGCCCCGATCATCGTCGACCTGCTCAACCGTTACCGCTGGGCTCACGTCATCCACGACCAGCAAAAACCCGAGGCCCAACTGACCGCCTACGGCCTGATCACCTTCGAGCGCTGGCGCGTCGAGCACGCCACCGGCGTCTCGGACGCAAATCGCCGCAAATATCTCGAGCGCCTCGCCCGCCACGATCCGGACTATAACGCCGAATACGCCCGCGGCGTGCTCGCTTTTCGAGCCGGAGACCTCACCGAGGCGCTCGAGCACTTCGACAAGCTGGCCAGAGCCTACCCAGCCTCGGATTTTGGCAGCTACGCCGACTACCTGAGAGACCGCCTGAAGGGGAGCGGAAACGAGGTCGTCGCGGAAGGCGAAAAAACTCATTGACAGCCCTTTCATCCTCCCTTATAAACTGCGTCCCGCGGCGGCAAAACACCCCGCCAACGGAAGCCCGAATGGGGCCATAGCTCAGCTGGGAGAGCGCTACACTGGCAGTGTAGAGGTCGAGGGTTCAAGTCCCTCTGGCTCCACTTCAAAGCCTAAACAGAAAAGCCGCGCTGATGCGCGGCTTTTCTGTTTCTTGGTGACGTTCGTGATTGCTGAGGAGCCGCCCCGGCGAGGTTTATGCGGGTTGACCGTGCTTGTCCCGCCGGACGGAAAGCTTGAGCAGCTAGCTAAGGTCGTGCCCTCTTCCCTTCCTTTGCGGCGTGCGAAGCGCGCCGCCTCTTCAGCGTCATCCGCGGCCGCCGAGCAGCGCGACATCAATGCCTAGCTATTTTCACCACTTCAACTCTGCACTTAGTCAACCACGCTGGTTCTGGTACGCAGCGAGGACCATCGCCCCCCTAGTTGAGCGACGCCAGGGCCGCGTATTTAGGTGTTCGGGAGCAACCTACTCAGAATAACGTCGTACCGATATCTCTGGCCCCGTGAAGCACACGCACGATTTGCACAGTGGTGTCAGTGATACGATAGAAGATGATGTAGGCTTGATATGGGAAACTGCGCATCCCGTTGATCAAGTCATCGCGACGACGCCCCATCCGCGGCGCGTGTGCAAGCGCAAGGCATTTGGCGTGGAGGACCTCGACGAAGCGATCGGCGGCGCCGGGATCGTCGGCAGAATATACGCCCAGATGTCGCTAAGATCGTCTTCTGCGGCAGGTGAAAGCGCAACTTGGTGTGGCATCAGAAGTTGTGTCCCAACTTTTCACGGCCGGCCTTTTTAATCTCTTCGAGGGCGTCCGCATCAAAATCGCGGCCCTCGCCACGGTCCAGTTGCTCGATACCCGCTTGGAGGTCTTCGCGCAGCTCATCTCGTTGTCGCTCCAACAACTCCTGTTGGCGCTGCATAATGCGCAGAGCTTCCCGGACGACTTCACTTTCCGAGTCGTAGAGGCCGGTGGCCAATCGCTCCCGAACCCAGTCTTCGAGCCTCGGTGTCAGCTTGATATCCATTGCGCACTCCCTCGTCGTCGGAACAACCTGCCATGCGAGATGCGTATGGCGGGGTGATTGAATTCTAAGAGCGTCCCGTCCCGCCCGCAAGGCTCAGCCTCACTCACGAAACTATCAGCGCCGCCGGCTCTTTCGGTCCACGGGCTCGATGAGCCGCGCCAAAAACGCGTCGGTGCCGCCGGCGTTGGTCTTGCCGGGGAAGGTGCCGTCGGTGGAGCCGGCGACGTAGATGGTCGCGGCTGATACGGCCAAGGAGTTGACCTGGACCGGGCCGGAGGCGTCGAGTCGGCGGGTCCATTGGAGCTGGCCGGTGGTGTCGAATTTCTTTACCTCGACGCCGTTCTCTGCGGGGGTTTGGCCGGCGAAGAGGTTGGGCGGCGTGCCGCTGGCCACGTAGAGCATGCCGGCGTCGAGGGCGATGGCGCGCGGGGTCTTCTTCAGGAAGCGCGTCCACTCGAAGTTGCCGTTGGCGTCGAGTTTGCGCACGAAGTGGGTGCGCTGGGACGCGCCGGCCGTCTGGAAGCTCTCGCCGATGATATATGCGGCTGCGTCATCGACGACGACGCTGACCGCGGTGTCCGGGCCGACCTCCTCGTTCATGTCGAAGAGGCGGGTAAACTTCCACGAGCCGCCCGAGTCGTATCTGCGAACGAAGGCGTCCCAGGTGGTCAGCGCCGCGCTGGTCGTCGACGGCGTATCGCCGCTGACATAGACGCCGTCTCCGTTGGCCGCCACATCCCACGCTCGACTGGAGCGGTCGTCGACGAAGAATTGGTCGCTCCAGGCGAGTTCACCGTCGGCGCCGTAGCTCTGGATAAATGCCAGGCTCCTCGAATGGCCCGAACGGCTCGTCGATGCGGTGCTCTCGCCGACCACATAGACCATATTGTCGTAGACGGTGACGGCGTGGATGGTGTCATCCAGCGAGGCGCCGTCGCTCTCTAGGTTCAACTGGCGAGTCCACAGGGCGTTGCCCTGATCGTCGTATCTTCTCACGAATCCATCGACCGTGCCCGACTTGCCCTCCTCGGAGAGCGCACCGCCAGTGGATCCGACCACGTAAACCGAGCCGTCGGCCTCGGCCACGGCGCGAGCGTGATCGGCTGCGTCGGTGCCAAATTGGCGCGTCCACTGCAGTCGGCCGGAGGTGTCGTATTTTTGGACGTAGGCGTCGGCCTCCTCGGCTGTGCGCCGGCCTTCGAGCGAGCCGTCCGTGGCGCCGGCCACATAGACCGCGTCGCCACCGGCGGCCACGGCCTCGGCAGAGTCGGTGCTCGCGGTGCCGAATTGGCGGATCCGGTCGAGACGGGCCGTTTGCGAGGCGGTGCGGGCCTTGCGAACCTGGACAGCCGCCGGCGGCGCCTCCGATTGGGCACCGGACGCATAGGCCGTCAACTGCGACTCGTCGATTCGGCTCTGATCGCCCCCGCTCTCGTCGCCTCGAGGTTGCTCCTCGACGCAGGATGCGGCGAATGCCAACGACGTGACAGCGAGCAGTGCGAGAAAGGCGTGGCGAGGCTCGAAGCCACGGGGCAACTCGAAAATATACGTATTCATGGCGGTCTCAGTTTGTATCGAAAGGACCAGGCGACGAGATGCGCCCGTAGGGGTGCTCGTGCAAGCCAACGCCTCGGCCGGGGCAATCGTTCCCCAATGGCTGTCTTCTATTGGGGCAAAGATATGCGCCCTGCCCCGTCGGTCATAGAAATAGCGCGACCCACCGCGGCCACAATCCCCCCAGGCGGGGTTCTGGCTGCCCATCGTGCAGCTGCAGGTTGAGATACCACCGGCTTGCGCTAAGTTCGGAGGGGCCGTAATGTTGGCGAGAAATATGTTGGCGAGAAACTTCGAGAGTTATTGTAGACTCACGCACGGCCAGAGTCGTTTTGGGTCGGCACAAACACGTTTGTGGAGATGACGATGGCAAATTTCATGAAATTGAACGCCCGCACCGAGCAGCGCATCGGGGAGTATGCCACGCGACTTCTGCGTATCGAGGCGCACCTGCGTCGCGGTGAAAAGCGCGCCGCGGCCGCCCGCCTACAGGGGTTTCGGCAGGAAGTCGACCAATTCATGCGCGAGCTCGAATTCCCCATGGAGATGACCATCATCGGCTCGCAGCTGGGCTTCTTCTCGGGCAAAGGCTCGCTGCTCAAAGGCCGGCTGCCGGGGGCGCTTTTGGGCGCGGTCGCCGGCTGGTTTTATGGCCAGTCGCAGACCGCTAACCACCAGCGCTATCTCGACGAGATCGGCCAGCGCGCCATGCTTCTCGAGCAGGCCCTCATCGCCGACGAGCAGGCACGCCAAGCGGCGGAGCAAGCCGAGGACTCGGCCGCGTCCGCCGAGTGACCTCGGCCACTTTGCATGTTGCCACGTTGAAAACACAGGCATCTCGGCGTAGGCTGAGTCGTGTGTGAATTGACAAGTGTCGCGGGCACGGCCCCGCGCTTACTCTCGAACGGGAACGTGGCGTGCAGTTTGTCCGACTTAAAATATTTATCGTTATGCTCTCGCTGGTCGCCGGCTGCGCGGGCGGCAACACTGATGACAACCCCAACGCCACCTCCGGCCCGCAAGACGCGGGCGAGGACGGATCCGTTGCGCCTGATGCACAAGATGATTCGGGCGCACCCGATACGGGCCCCGAAGACGCCGGCCCCGAAGATGCTGGCGAGGACGCCGACGCTTGCGGCGTATGTTGTCCGGGCGAGCGCACCTGCCTGACCGAAGATATGGTCGGCGTCTGCCAGGACGACGGCTCACAACACACCGAAGAGCCCTGCGGGGACGGCCAAATCTGCGAAGACGCCACCTGCGTCGACGAACCCGTCTGCGACGCCGGCGAGACGCGCTGTCACGACGGCACGACCCGATTGATCTGCCGCGGTGACGAGAGCGGCTGGCGCACCGAGTCCTGTGAGACCGACGAGGCTTGCCTGAGCGGCGCGTGCGTCACCGGTGCCCCCAACGGCACCGAATGTGCCGACGACGCCGATTGCGCCGGCGGCAAGTGCCGCTGCGGCTCGGCTGAATCATGCAGCCCGACACCCTCGCGCACCTACTGTACAGCGGCCTGCACACCCGGAAGCTGTGGGCCAGACGAAGTCTGCGTTGACTCGGAGGCATTCAACGGCGCCAGCTATGACCACTGCGTGCCCACCTGTGACCAGAGCTGCCCCATCGCCGGGCTCACCTGCGCCAGCGTTCCGACCCGCGACTCCGGCGATCTGGAGTATGCTCAGGGATGCACACTGGACACCGCCGTGAATATCGGCGAGGAGTGCACCTCGGATACGAATTGCACGGGCACAACTTGTTACGAAGACCACTTCGACTTTGGCATCTGCACCTTCGAATGCAGCGGCAATTGCCCCGATGGCACCTCCTGTGTGCAGCTCGAAGGCGGCACTTATCATTGCGCGCCAAATTGTGGAGACGGATCGCCGGGCAACAGCGAGGTCTGCCCTCTCGACCCCGACGGCGACGATCTTAAGATCGACTGCGAGGTGCGCACCGACTACGACGGCTCGGCCCGCTACGTCTGCGTGTCCACCTGATCGAGGCTCGACCTGCTCGGGTCTCGACTTGCTCGGGTCTCAACCTGACCGAAGACCGCGTTTATGCTATCTCGGCACCATTCCTGGCCGCCGCTCCAGCCGGGTCGTGCCGACAATGACTTCGTGATTTAGTTTTTGAATGTTTTTTCCGGATCAACCATATGAGACGCGCCAAGATTGTGTGCACCCTGGGGCCGGCTTCGGCCTCTGCCGAGACCATCGAGGAGATGATTCTGGCCGGCATGAACGTCGCCCGGCTCAACTTCTCTCACGGCACCCACGAGTATCACCGAACCCTCTATAATACCGTGCGCGAGGTCTCGCGCGATTTGAAGCGGCCGGTCTCCATCCTGCAGGACCTACAGGGCCCCAAGATCCGCGTGGGCAAATTTACCGACGGCCCCGTCGAGCTCGAGGTGGGCGATGAATTCGTCATCACCATCGAGGATATCGAAGGCGATAAAGAGCGGGTGTCGACGACCTATAAGCAACTCGCCCGAGACGTCGATGTGGGCGATGTGCTGCTGCTCGACGACGGGTTGCTCCGACTGGAGGCAGTCGAGGTCACCGACACCGACGTGCGCACCGTCGTCCAGATCGGCGGGCTTCTCAAAGATAATAAGGGCATCAACCTACCCACCGCGGCGGTCTCTGCCCCAAGCTTGACCGAAAAGGATAAGGAAGACCTGGAGTTCGGGCTGACGCTCAATTTCGACTACCTGGCGCTCAGCTTTGTGCGCTCGGCGCTGGATATCCACCAGCTTCGCGCCCTGCTGCCCGAGAGCAAGCGGCCGTTGAAGATCATCTCGAAGATCGAAAAGCCTCAGGCTATCACCGAGCTCGAGGATATCATCTCGGTGTCCGACGGGGTCATGATCGCCCGCGGCGATTTGGGCGTGGAGCTGCCGCCTCAGAAGGTCCCGCTCATCCAAAAGCGCGCCATTCAGCAGGCCAATGCGCTGGGGCGTATCTCGATCACCGCCACACAGATGCTCGAGTCGATGACCGAGAACGCCCGGCCCACCCGCGCGGAGGCCTCCGACGTGGCCAACGCCGTCCTCGACGGCACCGACGCGGTGATGCTCTCCGGCGAGACCGCCGCGGGCAAATACCCGGTCGAGTCGGTGCGGATGATGGCGAGCATCGTCGAAGAGGTCGAGCGCGGCCGACCGCCGCACACCCAGCGCGGCCCGGAGTTCATCCGGCACCTGAAGACCTTCCCCAACGCCGTGGCAAAATCCGCGACCATCGCCGCCGACGAGCTCAACGTCGACGCCATCGTGGTATTCACCGAGTCGGGCTCTACGGCTCGGTTGATGATGACCTACCGCCCCACCAAGGCCATCGTGGCCTGTACGCCAAACGAACGGGTCTATCACCAACTGGGCATGTATTGGGGAGTCGAAGCCTATAAGATCGATCTACTCCGAAGCACCGACGCGATCCTCAAGCGCGTCGAGCGGCTGATGATCGAGGAGCGCGGCGCCGAGTCGGGCGATGAGATTCTGGTGGTGATGGGCTCGCCGGCCGGAGGAAGTTCAGAGACCAACCTGATCAAATTCCACCGCATTCCTTGAACGGCGGGCTCTTAGTGCCAGCACGCCGCACAATCGACTTACGAACAGTTTTCGCAAGTTCAGATATGACTGCTGATCGGCTACAAGAGCCTAAGATAGTGAGAAAGTGAGAAAGTGAGATACAACAAGGACGTCTAGCCGAGCTTCGGTGGCTGGAGCCTCATTCTAACTTTCTAACTTTCTGACTTTCTCACTCTCTCAATCGTAAGAGCTCAACGAAGGCTGATGAGGTTGAATGCCGGAAGAGCTAGGAAATTACACTTAGCTGCCGACAACCTTATTCCGGCCGCTCTCTTTGGCCTTGTAGAGCCTGTCGTCGGCGAGCTTGATGAAGGCGAAACAGTTGATCTCGGAGGTCTCGTTGGCCGCGGCGACCTCATTGCTCTGGGCGTATTCTGCGAGGTCGGCCACACCCAGTGAGAGAGTGATGGGGATGGAGACGTTGTCGAATTCGAAGGGCTCGGATTCGACGAGTTTTCTGATCTTTTCGGCGATGCGCACCGCCTCGGCCTTGGCGATCTCGGGCAGCATCAGGACAAATTCTTCGCCGCCATAGCGAGCGAGCACATCGTCGCGCCGGATATGACCCAACACACGCTGGGCGACCTGCTTGAGCACGTAGTCGCCGGCGAGGTGGCCGTAGGTGTCGTTGATGGGCTTGAAGTGGTCGATATCGCACATGACCAGCGACAGGTCGCGGTCGTAGCGAATGGAGCGGCTCATCTCGCGCTCCATCTCCTTGAGGAAATACCGCTTATTGTAGATTTGGGTGAGGCCGTCGGTGGTGGTCAGCCGGTAAATCTCGTCGTGATAAGACGCCTCGATATTGCTGCCGGTCAGGAATTTGAAAATCGTGCGTCCGATCTTGACCTGGTCGCCGTCGACGAGGGTCCGCTGGCCGATCGGCCGGTCATTGACGTAGGTGCCGTTGGTCGAGTCGAGGTCACGGACCACAAAGCCGCTGCCCTGGTCGTCGATGATTGCGTGGCTTCTGGAGATGGCGTCTTCGTCGATTTGGATGTCGACTTTGCTCGAGCGACCGATGACCGTCGAAGATTGGGCGAGGCTATACTTCTTGCCGAGATCCACCCCGTTGATCACCACGAGACAGGCCTCCTGACCAGACGGTTCCTGTTCAGGAGGCTTGTTGATAACTGTAACTACGGTACTGTCGTTGCCCATCTTCCGCTCTCGGATGACAGTCCTGTTGCGTGCCCGCCTCTGCGGACGCCCTTATGCTGTCAACCCACTCGGGAAAACCGAACCCGTAAAGGGGTGTCTTAATTTTTTTGCCAAGGGTGCTTGTCTTCTTCGATTAAATCAGAGAATCGTCATAAATGCAAAGCTTTCTACAGCCTGCTCGCCCCGCGAGCGCCCTACGTGCGCCCCGAGGCGAGTAGTCCCCTGTTTTCGAGGGCCGCAGACCCGGCTCATGCGATCGTTTGGCCCCCGCCCTCGTCTCCGCCTTCAGCGAGCGCGGCCCATTTCTCGAAGCCCTCTCGGCC
>CAYLTX010000099.1:11758-23676 GCA_964386725.1 uncultured Bradymonadales bacterium
ACCCGTGCGCAATTTTCTTACCCAATTCGACGCCCGGCTGGTCGAAGGCGTTGATATCGAAGAGCTCTCCGACAATCGCGGTGATGAGCTCCCAGGAGAAGATGAATGCGCCGATAGCCTCCGGCTCGACGCGCTCGAGGCGCCAGGTCGTCGTGGCGCGGCCAGCCTCCTGCAGCGCGCGGCGCGTGCCGCGGAGCTCGGCTCGGAGGACCTCGGAGAGGCTTCGGCCCGATAGATGTGCCAAGCTGTCGGGCAGGCCTTCGCGCTCGGGGATGTGGAACTCGCGTTCGAAGGAGCCGACCTCCAAGAACACCACATGCTTGTCGTTGGGCCCCTCCATATATAGCTGCACTTGGCTGTGCTGGTCGATGGCGCCCAGCGCTTTGATGGGGGTCATGCCGACATGGACGTCCTCGCCGCGGCGGTTCTTGGCCTTTCCGAGGCTCTCGGCCCACAACTGGCGAAACCAATCGGCGAGTCCCAACAGTTGGTCGCTATAGGCCATCATCACGATTTGGTCGACGCCGCGCTCGTAGAGCGTGTAGACGTCGGCCGAGGCCTGAAGCAGCGGATTCTGCGCCACGTCGGTGCCCCGGGCGTTCTCGCGCGCCTTTTTGGCGCCGTCCAGCAATGCCGTAATGTCGTAGCCGGCCAACGCCAGCGGGACGAGGCCCACCGCCGTCAGCACGCTGAATCGGCCGCCCACGTTGGGCGGGACCGCGAAGCTATCGAAGCCGTATTCGTCGACCATCGCACGCAGCCCGGTGTTATCCGGACCGGTGATCGCCACGAAGTGCTCGCTGGCCTGCTCCTGGCCGACCTCGTCGACCAGGCGGTCGAAGGCGTACCAAAACTTGGTCATCGTCTCGATGGTCGAGCCCGACTTGGTCACCACCACAAAGAGCGTCTTGGTCAGGTCCAGCGAGTCGAAGAGGTTGGCCACCCCGACCGGGTCGACGTTCTCAGCAAAGTGCGTGCGCAGCCCGTTGCTCTCATTGCCCGAAGGCCCATTCATCGTCTCGTAGATGGCGCGCGCCCCCAGGCTCGAGCCACCGATGCCGATGACCACTTGGTCGGTAAAATCACCTCGACGCTTGTGCTCGGCCCACTCGACAATGGGCGCCGCGTCGATATCCGGGCAGTCGATAAAGCCGAGTTCGCCGCGGCGATTCGCCTTCATCACATCCTCGAGAGCCGTGCCCAGGCGATCGGAGAGCCCGGCGCGGTCCTCGCCGGACACGCCGCGTTCCTCGCCGGCGATCGACGGCTTCAGTCCCGATGCATCATAGCTTAGCGTCATGGTCATTCCTCCAGTTGGTATTTGATTTGTGGCGCCAAACTATAGGTGCGAGAGGTTAGCTTCAAGGCCCTTGGCGGTTTTGTCGACGTGTGCCGAGCGGCGACCCTCTCCGCGGGTGCGCCTCGCCGGCCACGCTGACGCGTGACCGGCTTGGCTTACCCGCGGCTATGGTTTGGCTTTCTGGTCGGTCGATCATGCGGGCGGATCGGGTCCAAAGGGGCCCCTACAAGCGCCACAACCTGCATCTTTACTCACAGCCCGCAGCACTATAGTGTTGTAGGACTATAGTGCCGTAACACTAAAGCATGGATTGCGATGAACTCCATCATCATCGACCGCGAACGAGAGCAGGAGCGGCTCCGGGAACTCGCCGAGGACGCCTCACCTCAGATGGCGCTTCTGTACGGGCGGCGACGAGTGGGTAAGACCTATTTGTTGACGCATATGTGGAATCAGGAGCAGGCGTTTTATTTCACTGCCTCGACCGTCACGCCCGAGCAAAACCGCCGACAGTTGATAGCGCACGTGGCCGAGTGGACCGGTCAGTCACATCGACCCGAGGATTATCCCACCTGGCGGACGGTCTTTCGACTGCTGCTCTCGATGAATGGCACTCAGCCGCTGATCGTCGTCCTCGACGAGTTTCAGTATCTTGGAGAGGATCAGGACGACCTGGCGCGCGTCACCTCGGAGCTCAACGCCGTCTGGGAAGGTCCACAGCGCCCTACCCGCCCGGTGCTCTTGGTGTTGTCCGGCTCGGCCATCCGTACCATGGAAGCGCTAGACACCGGCGGCGCTCCGCTTCACGGCCGACTCGCCTGGAAGGCCCAACTCGAGCCGTTCGACTACTGGGACGCCGCTGCGATGGCCCCCTTCGAGAGCTTGCGCGATCGCGCATATACCTACGGCGTATTCGGCGGCATGCCCCGTTACCTTGCTCCAATCGACACTGATCGAACCTTCGCAGAAAACGTCGCTCGCCTGATACTATCACCGCGAGGAGATGTCCGCGGCCAGGTCGAAACGGCCATTCTGCAGGAGCAAGGACTACGCGACATCCCGAAGTATATCGGCATTCTGCGCGCCATCGGCGGCGGACGCACCGAGCTCAGTGAGATCGCAGACCTGGCCGGCTTGGCCAAACACACCACGGTGCGCGAGAAAGTCGAGCGCCTGGTAGAACTCGGATATGTTCGAAAACAACGCAACTTTGGCGCCGGACGCACCACCCCATGGCGGTACCGACTCGCTGATCCAGCGTTTCGATTCTACCACCAATTCGTCACACGGTTTGAGACGACACTGGAGACCAGCGACCCGGCGGATGTGTGGGAGGCACATGTAGCCCCCGAACTCGACGGATATATGGGCCACTTATTCGAACACATCGTCGAGCAAGCCTACCACCGGCTGCGCAAGCGCCACGGTCTCGATCTCATCCAAGAATGGGGGCGCTGGGAGGGATCCGATCGCGCAGGACAAAGCGTCGAGATGGACATAGTCAGCCGCTTGACAACCGGCGGCATGCTTACCGGCGCCATTAAGTGGAATCGATCACCTGTGGGCACTGACCTGCACCGCGACCACATGCGCGACCTCGCTCGACTCGCCGACTCAGGAAACCGCTGGGCCCACGAAGCACAGGAAGAAGGTTCTATGCTGCTCTACGCCGCAGCGGGCGGATTCGAGGAGGGGTTTCGAGCGCGTGCAGAGGAAGCCGGCCTTCCGGTCGTGATGTGGAGTCTTGAGGACCTGTATGGCTCACCGCAGTAGGTGCGCTAAGGCAGTGGCTCCATCATCGCTCCGGGGCTATGATCACTCAACAGCCAACTCCCACTCCGCGTCCACCTTCATGCCCTATCGAAAAAAGCTCCCACTCATGCTCATCGCACTCCTATTCATCCTCGCCCTGCCCTTCGGCAACGACTTGCTGCGCCTGCTCGAATCCGACGCACCGAGCCGGAGCATTGGCTCTATCTCCGACGGCGAGCTCGTCAACGGCAAGCGGATTCCCAGCCGCGGCGAGAACTTCGTGACCTACTCGAGTCTGGGCTCGTTGATCGGACGCACCTGCACCCACCACAAGGTCCGCGACGCCATGCTCGCCGCCTACGCCACGCTCGCCGACTCCCTGCCCGGCACCGAATTCACCTACGGCGAAATTGCCTGGTGTTGGGGCGGCGGCCGCCTGCGGCCGCACCGCACCCACCAAAACGGCCTGTCAGTCGACTTCATGGTGCCCGTGGTCGACGACACCGGCGATCCGGCGAGCTTCCCGGCCTGGCCGTGGACGAAGCTCGGCTACGCCGTCGAGTTCGACGCCGACGGACGCGACGACGGGCTGCGAATCGACTTTGCCGCCATCGCCGAGCACCTCCTGGCGCTCGACGACGCGGCGGGTGAGCAGGGTCTCGAGATGAGGCGGGTGATTTTCGCACCGGAGCTGCGCAGGAAGCTATTTGCGACCGAACGAGGCGACGAGGTGCGCCGGCGTGTGACGTTCATGCCAGGCAAGGCGTGGGTGCGGCATGACGAGCATTATCATGTGGATTTTGAGGTGAGGTGAGGGGTGGTTTGGGGGCGTCTTGTTGGGTGTTTCGGGTTGCTGGGGAGACCCCTCCGCCTTGCGCTGTAAAGCGCGCCAAAGGGAGGAACTCCCTGCCAGATCGCGCAGGGGTTGCTTTTCGTGGGTTCAGAAAGCAGCCGTGTCGCGACCCGAACGACAAGCAGCCACGCCGCCGATCGGCTGTAAGTTCCTCCCTATCGGGCGTTTTTTGCCCGATGGGGAGGTGGCGAGCGTTTATGCGGGTTGACCGTGCGCTTTACAGCGCTCGACGGAGGGGCGGCTCAATAACCAGAACGTCGCGAGAAACCACAAAACCCCGCCACGCACCTGCAGGACCTCCCCGCCCACCTACGGCGACAACGTCGTCGCTATCCAAACCGCCGCGTCGCGAAGCGGCGGCACCAAAAAGATCAGAAAGAAGAACGCCACCGGCACCACAATCATCCAGCCCACCCGCATCAACTTCAATCCCGCACCCGCAACCGGCTCGGGCGGCCACGTGTCGCGGTCGGTAAATGCCCAATAGACTCCTCGCTCCGGCTGCCAGTCGAGCGTCCAGAACATGCCCGCGGCGAGGTATAGGAACGACGATGCAGCGATATTCGCCGACCAAGTCAGCGGATACGAGCCATCCCGAAAGTACAGGTAGATGTCGTACGACCAACTCGCCGAGAACAACCAGGTCGCAACGGCGACGAACGCATAGCCCAATGGGCGATGACGCTTGGCCACCCCGTAAAGAATCGCCACCGCGGCCGGCGCAGTCGTGTAGGCGAGTATCGCCATGAAGCTCGCGTCGACATAGTCCCAGGTCGGGTCGCCGGTATACGGCGCGATGACATTGATGCCGATGAACGCCGCCACGAAAAACGCCACCCGCCACGGGGCCAGCAAAAAGCGCCAATACGCCGGCCACGCCCACTCGAAGCCGCGGCGATTTGGCAGCCAGTAGGCAAACGCGAGCAGGCAAAACGCCGCCCAACTGGCGATATACCATCCGGGCCATGTGGTGAGGTCTGCCCAGGTCATGGGGGATCCTGCAGCTTAGTGGTCGAGGAACTCGTGCTTGTAACGGAGTTTAGTCGAGGTACAAATCAAAACGGAAGTTTCGCGACTTTTGAGGAGACCCCTCCGCGTTGCGCTGTACGACGCGCCCCGCACCTCCCCTTGGCGCGAACGACGCGCCAAAGGGAGGAACTCCCTGCTAGATCGCGCAGAGGTTGCTTTTCGTGGCCCCAAGAGGCAGCCGTGTCGCGATACGAGCGCAAACCGACCAAGCCGCCGATCGGCTGTAAGTTCCTCCCTATCGGGCGTTTTTTGCCCGATGGGGAGGTGGCGAGTGCGTTTTACAGCACTCGACGGAGGGGCTTCTCAATAACCCGAACCTCCCGAGAGACCACAAAACCTAGCCGCGTACCTGCAGCACGAACTCGATCCGCTGCCGCCGCATGACACTCCTCAAAACGGAAAGACTCCGCCCAACCACAACGCAGTGCAGATAAAAGCCTTCGCTGCCACAACGAGAGCGACTGTGAGCCCCAACTCCCGCCAATGGTCTCGCTCGCCGGCCTCTGCCGCACCAGTTTGGTACCAGCGGACGACGCCGGCATCGATGACCGCCCAGATATGCATCACCCAACCGAGCAGCAGGAACCACATCAAAAACGACGCCACCACAAACGCGAAGCCCTTCGCCCACTGGCCGTTATAAGCTTGCCCCGCTCCCGCAAGAAAGACGCTGAGCACCGCGGCGAGGGCGGTCTGCACGACTCTGTCCCTGGTTGGGATTGCGCTGGGTTCTGGCGTTGCTTTGTCCCGCGAGTCGCTCATGGCTCGAGCCCCTTCTAGATGCAGATATGGTGGTTTCACCGAGTGTATCAATTGAGGCGGATGTCGGCGAGTCATCCATCGGTCGGTCAACATACGATACATTGCGCTTCCAACCTGCATATTGATGCCAACCTCAAACCGCTGCACGTTGTCTCACGGCCCACCTCGTCATAGCATTGGCGAAGCTACCGCAAACGAGCCAAGACGGGAGAAGTTGAACGTATCGGTAACGCGTCACCGGAGTTCCGAAGTGCTTTTGCGCTAAATAACAAGTGCGATCAGAAACCGCCTAGTGATCGGCCCCGCCTCAAGTCTCATGCCGAAGAAGTCTCAGCGCTCGATTATTTGTCGCCGATCAACTACGAACAAAGGAACCAAACCGACACCGCTGCATGAAAGACTCAGAGTGTCCGCGAAAGCGGGTCATCGTCATTAGGTTGTGCTGAGTTGGGTTGTGCTAGGCAAATTAAACGAGGGCTCGAGAATGACCTGGAAGTGCTGCGCCGAACAATTCTTGGTTTTTCTGATCTTATGCGGGCTAGCTCTGTCCTGTTCATCGCCCAAACCTTCTTCGAGCACAGAGAAATCAGTCATGGCTGACGAGAGCAACGAATCCCAGAGATCGCTGTTGGAGAGATCGCAGGTGCAAGCGTGGCTCGAAGGCGAGAGTGCCGAGGACTTCCAGGCGCTGATGCGCTACCTTGAGGCGCAGGGACCGCTCGACGAGCAGCAGTCGGCTGCCGTCCACAAGGCGTTGGATGCCTGGCCGAACGAAGCGCGCGTGGCTCCTGGCGAGTGGGCGACGAGACTTCTGCAAGGCGAGTCGGTCGCGATGGTGGGATTCGCACGAGCGCTCGATTTCGAGGAGCAGGAGCTTGGCCCTGACGAGCTCGAGGCGCTCATCGCCTCGAGGCAACTGGTCGAGGTCACTCACCTCGACCTCACCGACGCTCGAATTGGGGAGGAGGGAGCCAATGCTATCTCCAAAGCCGAGCACCTGAGCGAGCTGACTCATCTCACGTTGGCCAGCAACTACATCGGGGACGCCGGGGCCAAGGCGCTGGCCAACTCCAAGCACCTGCGGTCGCTGACTCACCTCGACCTCAGAGCCAACAACATTGGGGACCAAGGAGCCCGTGCGTTGGCCACGGCCGAATACGCGAGTGGTCTGACCCACCTCGTCTTGCCCGCCAATCGAATCGGAGACGACGGAGCCAAGGCGCTGGCCGAAGCCAAGCATTTCGAGGGGCTGACCCACCTTACGTTGTGGTCCAACGATATTGGTCCCAAGGGAGCCAAAGCCCTGATCAACGCGGAGCACCTGAGTTCGTTGACTCACTTCGACCTCGGCTACAACGCCGTCGGAGACGAGGCCGCGGAGACGTTGTCCGAAGCCGAGCATCTGGGTTCGCTCACGTACCTCGATCTCAGAGACTGTGGCCTCAACTCTCAGGGAGTCAGAACACTGGCCGAAGCCAAGCATTTGAACACGTTGACTCACCTCTTCCTGCGGAACAGTCACGTCGACGCCGACACCGCCAAGGTCCTGGCCGAAGCCACACACCTGAGCTCGCTGACAACCCTCGATCTCAGGTCCAATGATCTCGGAGACACCGGGACTCAGGTGCTGGCCGAAGCCAAGCATCTCAGTAAGCTGACAGAGCTCGAACTTGCCGGCAACGACATTGGCGTCGAAGGAGCCAAGGCCCTTGCCGACGCGAGGCATATGAGCGAGCTGACCCACCTCGGCCTCTGGACTAATCAGGTCGGAGACGAAGGTACCAGGGCTCTCGCCAACGCAGAGCATCTGGGCTCGCTGACCGGCCTCGACCTGTCCTTCAACGGTATCACCGTCAAAGGAGCCAGAGCGCTGGCCGAAGCCAAGCACATGGATACGGTGAGCTACCTCGACCTCGAGGGCAACCAGATTGGGCGCGAAGGGGTCAGGGCTCTGGCCAGCGCCGAACACTTCAGTTCACTGACGATACTCAAGCTCGGCTCCAACCAGATCGGAGACGAAGGAGCCAGGGCGTTGGCCGAAGCCGACCATCTAAGCAATCTGACGCGCCTCGACCTGCAGAGCAATCAGATCGGGGACGAGGGCGCCAAGTTGTTAGCCCAGGCCAAGCACCTGAGCTCGCTGACCTACTTCGACCTCTCGAGCTACGAGATCCGCGGAGAGGGGAGAAGAGCCCTCAAAGACTCGCCGTACCTGTCCTGCGACGCCCTCAAAGGTGTGGCTGTGGATTGCGACGACGTCGAGGAGTAAGTGGTCGCCGAGCCGAAGCCGCGAATCGCCTTGCGGGTGTTTTAGCATAGCGGCCGGTGAGGCCATTTCACGCCCCTACACTTGGTCGACGACCTGACGGCCTCTTGTGATGCCCATTTCAAGACTGAAGCTCCGTGATTGCTGAGGAGACCCCTCCGCCTTGCGCTGTACAGCGCGCAAAGCACCTCCCCTTGGCGCAGACGACGCGCCAATGGGAGGAACTCCCTGCCTCGACCACTACAGCAGCTCACCGATTCGATACCAATCCGGGCCGTCATCATCCTGCGCCCAGACGACCGCCTCGATCCGCCCGACGACCCTCGCACGCGGCACAGGGCCCCAGCAGCGGCTGTCCGAGCTGTTGTCGCGATTGTCGCCGAGCACGAAGACGTGCTCGGGCGGGACCTCGACGGGGCCGAAGTCCGGATCGGCGCCCGAGTATTGGACCCCGTAAGTTCGGCCACCGACGGTCTCCTGTGCGACGGCGCGATTCGGATAGAGGAAGTTGCCTGTCGTCTGCTTCTCGATGACGTCGTGTGCCGTCGGCTCACCGTCGACATCGAGTCGGTTCTCGCGTACCTCGACCATCTGACCGCCAGTCGCGACAATGCGTTTCACCATCCGTGGCGCAGGAGTCGCATCGAGGGATTGTGGGCCGATACAGGCGCGCTGATTTTCCGGTTGCTCGGCGAGGTATGTGCGGGCGGACTCTTGGGGGAAGTCGAAGACGATAACGTCACCAGCGTCCGGCGGTGCGAGCAGGAGTGGCTGTTTCAAGGCCGCGATGTGCTCGCCGACCTTCATATTCGGAAGCATCGAGCCGCTCGCCTGTTTGAAGAATTCGACCAACCCGGAGCGGACGAACCAGGACAGCCCTGCTCGACCGACGCTCACCGAGACGGCCCTCTCCGAGGTGTTCGCTTCATGCGCGATATCGCCGCCGCCCGGCGCTTCGCCGAGGAATTCGGTGAGCGTCTCATCAAAGCGCGCCAAGTGGTCGCTGTCGGAGAAGAGAAACCGGAAATCCGACCGCGTCGGCTCGGATGAAACAGCGACGAACGCCGGCTTCCCCTCGGGCTCCCAGCGCAATGCGGCGACCGTATGACCTTGGTTGTAGACGCTCACGAACTGCTCGAGCAGCCTCTCGTCTACCTGGCCGTCACTCTCGGCGTACCCAGGCGTCACCATCGCAGTGCCACCGCCCTCGACGCTCTCGAACTCCAACCGCCCGTCGCGGCTACGCGCGTCGTCGTCTGTACCAACACCAAGCAGGCACGCTACCTGACCCGGCTCGAGCGAGCCGCCCACCTCCACGCGCCACAGGTCAGACGCAGCCCACACCACGGACACCCGTTCGATCGCAGTCTCGGGCTCAATGTCGCCGCAATCGGCACCCCGCGCGAGCAACTCCGACAAAATCGCCTCGCCCGTTCCAGCCTCCGTGGATTTCCATTCGGCGAGCAGCCGCGTGCCTGCCGGCGCACCACGAACGAACGAAGGGGCATCCGCGACAGGCCCCGCCTCAACGGCGTCCGCTTGCGCATCTTGTGCAGGTGGACTCGCGCTGCTGCAACCTCCCAGCAGCGGTACGGCAAGAGATGCGCTAAGAACAAGAATGATGGCATACCGTGCCTGCTCGAGTGTCATGTCGCCCCACCTGGTACTTAAGTTTGCTGGTAGCCGTCTGGGAGGATCGCTTTCGGGTGCGCGCGGGTCAAGGCTAGCGTGGCGTTGCTAGTGGAGAGAGAAGCGCATAAAATTCGAGCTTACTGAGTGAACCTCAGCGTCCGAGAGAATGTCCCGTGGAGATGAGATGAAGAAGTGTCGTCTGGCCTCATATCCGCCCCTCGTCTTGTCGGCCGCTGCCCTTTGTGTCGCGTTCGGCTGCGAACAGCGCGCCCCAGATCGTGCTCCAGCTCGAACCGCTGATGAAACTACGAAAGAACAACCTCGAAAGCACGCACCTCAAGAGGACGCAGAGCCGGCTAGCCGTTCGGAGGACCAAGCCAACCCCGCCGCCGAATTGTGTTGGAATCCCTCTCTTATAGACGCGACGTTGGGCTCGCCGATCGACGACATGAGGCTCACCCAGCCTGCGGCCCTACACTTTTGTGGCTCCGAAGAGCCCGGTTCTGAAGACCCTATTGCGAAATTCAATCCCGACAACAAGATCCTGAAGGATACGCTCACAGACAGCGAGAAGCACGCGTTCGTGCTGTACCAGGACCCCAACGGGAAGTACGTCGTCGATGCCTTCGAAACCCAAACAGGCGAGCACACAGGAAGGTGCCCGGTGAACGTCGTGAAACGACTGCCAAGACATGCCTCACTAAACCACTCCTACTCCGAAACCCGGAGTCTTGGCTTCGTCAGACCAGTGTCTGTCGGTTTGTCCTCAATCCATGTAGCGCTGCTACCTGTCAATCGGCCAAACCGACATCCATCTGGCCTGACTTTGCCAATTTATCCGGTTTCCGAAATAGGAGTGCTTTAGACCCAGTCCCCGGCGAAGGTGCGCTGGTACGATGGGGCGCGGGAACCTTCATTGCATTGAGCCAACTCTGCCACGCCGACGGTTCGGCGGAGACAAGCCCAGGTGGTCCGGGCATCGAGCTATCGCCGGATCGTCGGCATGCAGTGGTCTACCGCGGTTGTGGAGCGCCTTTGGCTGCGTACGGAGGGCTCAAAGTCTACGATCTTCGCCGCGGCACGGTCATCGCTGAGAAGCCGGACGCGGTGGCACCCGGCTATGTCAGCCAAATTGAATGGAGAGACGATGAACTTGCCGCCACAGTCGTCCCCGAATGTGAGGATGGAATCGAGCAGGACGTGCGTGTGGTGCCGTTGAACGAATAGCCCGTTGGTGGTTTCCCACACTTACCTGCCGTATACTCTCCCTAACCCGCACCCGCCGAACATCAACCCTGGGGAAAAGATGAAAACGTATGGCTTGGATCCTCGTGCTCGACCGCGAGTATTAGCGCGCGAGCTGCTCATGCCGTGGGCCTTCTTCGGAGCCATCTTACTTGTGGGGCTGCTTCATGATGGGGTGTTCGATGCGCCGACGGTTGCCGATACGTTCTTGGCGACGTGGCATTACTTTCTGGGCGCAGCCGTCGCGGTCTCGGTGGTTAAATGGTTTTCCACGCAGGATTTGTTTCGTAACTACGAGTTGAGCGTTGACGAAGCGGACGGGCTGCTCGCCGATAACCAGCAGTCATGCATGCTCGACCAGGTGAGCGACATCGACGAACGGCCCGGGGGAGACCTGCGAGTCGAGACGCGAAATGGGACGCAACTCATCATCCCCGGCTATATCGAAAACAGCGATGAGATTCGGGCCATCCTCCAAGACTGGTGTGATATCGACGACCACACGACCGGAGTCGCCGCTTGGGTCGAGCGAATGCGGACGTACGGCCCTTGGCTTGGCGCCGTGCTCTTGCCGTTTGTCATGGCGCACTTTTTGAAAATCGGTGGCTGAACGGCGGCCGGCCTTTGCTGGAAAAGGAGTCAAGTCATCCCCAGGTTGGGTTCCTGCACATTGAGCACGTCGATGCGAATAAGTGTCTCGTCCTCATCAAAGACACACCGCAACTGCCCGGCCTGAATGCTCGTAGCTAATGTTCTACCGACGATCGGCGATGTGACGGCATCTTTTTGATGCGTATTTCAAGTCAGAAGCTCCACGTTTGCTGCGGAAACCCCTCCGCCTTGCGCTGTAAAGCGCGCAAGCCACCTCCCCTTGGCGCCAAACGACGCGCCAAAGGGAGGAACTCCCTGCCAGATCGCGCAGGGGTTGCTTTTCGTGGTCTCAGAAAGCAGCCATGTCGCGACTCGAGCGCAAACCGACCAAGCCGCCGATCGTCTGTAAGTTCCTCCCTATCGGGCGTTTTTTGCCCACTGGATCCGGTTCCGAGCACTTAAGGCACCGTGGAGTCAGTCGTCAGTAG
>CAYLTX010000100.1:0-23616 GCA_964386725.1 uncultured Bradymonadales bacterium
CCGGCGCACCAAGAACAACCCGGTGCTCATCGGTGAGCCCGGCGTGGGTAAGACCGCGATCGTCGAGGGGATCGCCCAACGCATCGCGTCGGGTGATGTGCCCGAGTCGATCAAGAACAAGCGGGTCCACGCGCTCGATCTGGGCTCGCTGGTGGCGGGGGCGAAGTTCCGCGGCGAGTTCGAGGACCGCCTCAAGGCGGTGCTGCGCGAGATCGACGCGGCCGAGGGCCAAATCATCGTGTTCATCGACGAGCTGCACACGCTGGTCGGCGCCGGAGCGGCCGAGGGGGCGATGGACGCCTCCAATATGCTCAAGCCGGCCCTGGCCCGCGGCGAGCTGCACGCCATCGGTGCCACGACGACCAACGAGTATCGCAAGCATATCGAAAAGGACGCCGCGCTCGAGCGGCGCTTCCAGCCGATCATGGTCGAGGAGCCGTCGGTCGAGGATACCGTCACGATCCTGCGTGGCCTCAAGGAGCGCTACGAGGTCCACCACGGCATTCGGATCTCGGATGCGTCGATCATCGCCGCCTCGAAGCTGTCGGACCGCTATGTGGCCGATCGCTTCCTGCCCGACAAGGCCATCGACCTGATCGACGAGGCGGCCGCCGGCGTGAAGATGGAGCTGGAGAGTCTGCCCCAGGATATCGACACCATCGAGCGTCAGATCACCTCGTTGGAGATCGAGAAGCAGGCCCTCAAAAAGGAGACCGACGAGGCCAGCCAAAAGCGGCTCGAGGAGCTCGAGGAGGAGATCGCCGAGCTTCGCGAGGAGGCCAGCGGCATGAAGGCACAGTGGATGCGCGAGCGCGAGGTCATCGCCACTCTGCGCGAGCAAAAGCAGAAGATCGAGGATCTGCGCATCGAGTACGAGCAGTCCGAGCGCCGCGGCGAGCTCGACCGCGCCGCCGAGATCCGCTTCGGGAAGTTGCCCGAGGCCGAAAAAGAGCTCGCCCGTCGCCAGGACGAGCTCGAGAAGCTCCAGGAGAAGGGCAGCTTCCTGCGCGAGGAGGTCACCGACGAGGATATCGCCTCCATCGTCAGCCGCTGGACGGGCATCCCGGTCAATAAGATGCTCGAGAGCGAGCAGAAGAAGCTGTTGCGTATGGAGGATCGCCTCCACCAGCGAGTCGTCGGCCAAGACGAGGCGATCGTGGCGGTCTCGGACGCGGTGCGCCGGGCGCGCAGCGGCCTGCAGGATCCTCGCCGGCCCATCGGAAGCTTCATCTTCCTGGGGCCCACCGGCGTCGGAAAGACCGAGCTGGCCAAGTCGTTGGCCGAGTTCCTCTTCGACGACGAGCAAAATATGGTGCGCTTGGACATGAGCGAATTCATGGAAAAGCACGCCGTCGCCCGGCTCATCGGCGCCCCTCCCGGCTATGTCGGTTATGAGGAGGGCGGCTACCTGACCGAGCACGTCAGGCGGCGGCCGTATACGGTGGTGCTCTTCGACGAGATCGAAAAGGCCCACCAGGACGTCTTCAATATTCTGCTGCAGATCTTGGACGACGGCCGACTCACCGACGGCAAGGGTCGCACCGTCGACTTCACCAACGCGGTGATCATCATGACCTCGAATGTGGGCAGCCACCACATTCAGGAGCACGGGCTGAGCGATCCCGACAGGGCCAACGAATTGGTCGAGGAGGAGCTGCGTGCGACCTTCCGTCCCGAATTCTTGAACCGCCTCGACGATACGATCATCTTCCACGGGCTCACCCGCGGGCATATGGATCGCATCGTCGAGATCCAACTCGAGGACGTCGAGGAACTCTTGGCCGAGCGGGGCTTCTCCCTCGAGTTGACCGAGGAGGCCAAAGGCTGGTTGGCGGATCGTGGCTACGATCCGGTGTACGGGGCGCGCCCGCTCAAGCGGGTCCTGCAGCGTGAGGTGCAAAACCAGCTCGCCAAGAACCTCTTGCGCGGCGACTTCGAGCCCGGCTCGACGATCTTTGCGAAGGTCGACGAGACCGGCGACGCGCTGGAGTTTAGCGCGTCGTTGCCCTCCTCGGACCAAGAGAAGGTCGACGTGGCCCAATAAGCCTATATCGTCTTCGAGCGTCGAGCTATGACTCGCGCTGTAAGCGCCCCCGGCGGAAGTCACGCTGTCGGGGGCGCTTTTTTGTTGGCCGGTTGCCAACTCAGGTCCGCCTCTCTATAGTGCCGCCGACCCGCACTGCGGATCTCAAGTTTTGCTCGCTTACACCCACTAATCAATTGATAAACCATTGGAATCGGTGCTGTTTTGGCGCCGGCTTTGGTATACGTTTAGTATATCTTGTTGGACAGACAAAAGGCGCGAAATGTCTGGGTGGGATCGCGCGTTTGGCCAGCGTATGATGATTGCGAGCGCTGCTGTAATTTTGCGCGCAACGACGCGCCCTCACCACTCCCACTGAAGTAGTAGAGATCATGCCGAGGAATCAGACAAAATATGTGTTCGTCACCGGTGGTGTTATGTCGAGCCTGGGCAAGGGGATTACTGCCTCGGCGCTCGGCGCGTTGCTGGAAAACCGCGGGCTGAAGGTCACCTTCGTCAAGCTCGACCCTTACGTGAACGTCGACCCCGGGACGATGAATCCGCTGCAGCACGGCGAGGTCTTCGTGACCGACGACGGCGCCGAGGCCGACCTCGATCTGGGCCACTACGAGCGGTTCACCACCGCCCGTATGCGTAAGGACAACAACTTCACGACCGGCCAGATCTACGACTCGGTGATCAGCAAGGAGCGCCGAGGCGAGTACCTCGGGCGCACCGTCCAGGTCATCCCGCATATCACCGACGAGATCAAAGAATCGGTCTACCGCGCCTGCGACGGCGTCGACGTGGGCATCGTCGAGGTCGGCGGCACGGTCGGCGATATCGAGTCGCTGCCGTTTTTGGAGGCGATCAGGCAGATGCGCCTGGATCTGGGCCCGCAGAACTCGGTGTCGATGCACGTCACGCCGGTGCCGTATATCGCGGCCGCCGACGAGATGAAGACCAAGCCGACCCAGCACTCGGTCAAGGCGCTTCGCGAGATCGGCATCCAGCCCGAGATCTTGGTGTGCCGCAGCGAGAAGCAGTTGACCGACGAGCTCAAGGAGAAGATCGCGCTGTTCTGCAACGTCGCCCCCAAGCGGGTCATCAGTTGCCTGGACGCCGACTCCATCTACGAGGTGCCGCTGCTGCTGGCCGAGCAGGGCATCGACCACGAGCTGAGCGAGGCGCTCAATATCTGGTCGCGCGCCACCGACCTGAGTGATTGGCGGCGCATCGTCCATCGCATCAAGAATCCGTCGCACGAGGTCGAGATCGGCATCGTCGGCAAATACGTCGATCTGACCGACGCCTATAAGTCGCTCAACGAGGCGCTATTCCACGCCGGCATCGAGAACGACACCGAGGTCAAGCTGCGCTTCGTCGACTCCGAAGAGGTCGAAAAGAAGGGCGCCGACGCGCTGCTCTCCGGCTGCGACGGCGTGCTGGTCCCCGGCGGATTTGGCGAGCGCGGCACCGAGGGCAAGATCGCCGCGATTCGCTATGCGCGCGAAAATGAGGTGCCGTTCTTCGGCATCTGCCTGGGCATGCAGTTGGCCGTGGTCGAATACGCCCGCGACGTATGCGGCTTCGAGGACGCCAACTCCATCGAATTCGACGAGTCCTCCGAGCACCCGGTCATCGGGCTGATGGCCGAGCAGGAAGAGATCGTCGACAAGGGCGGCACGATGCGCCTGGGCGCCTACCCGTGCAAGATCACCGCCGGCTCACGCGTCGCCGAGATCTACGGCGCCGAGTCGATCAGCGAGCGCCACCGCCACCGCTTCGAGGTCAACAACGCCTTCCGCGAGCAGCTCGAGGCCGACGGCATGGTCATCGCCGGCACCTCGCCGGACGATGTCCTCGTCGAGATGATCGAGCTGCCCGACCACCCCTGGTTTGTCGGCTGCCAATTCCACCCGGAGTTCAAGAGCCGGCCGACCGAGGCGCATCCGTTGTTTGCCAGTTATATTGCGACGTGTTTGGAGGGGCAGGGGGCGTAGTAAAGTAGTTCCTTGCTTTTTGAGGATCCCCCCACCGCCTTCGCACGGCCGCTAAAGTCAGACTAGATCCGTGAACGTGCACGTGAACGTGGCCGTGAACCGCTGTACCCCCTGCACATCCGGTAGAGTCAGCGAGAAGGCTCGAAGCGGGCCATGTTGCCCAACCGAAGCGGCCTCGAAATGGTGGGGGGTTCTGCAGATTTAACTACGGTTCACGTTCACGTGCACGTTCACGTTCACGGGCTCGAATCGACCTCACTAGCTGCGCAATCACGTTTGTATAATCATGAGCCCGAGGCGGTGGGGGGACCACAGCAAGCTGAAATCCCCACCCCACCTCACTCCGCAAACGACACATAAAAGATCCCCAAGCACATCTCATCGGTCGTCCCGTCACCCCACGTCACATCGCGCGGGTCGAGCCTCTCACCGTCGACGACCGGTTGGTTCTCGGCCGTATTATCCCACTGACATTCGATGGAGAGTTTGTCGCCGGAGCTGACCGTCAGCGGTTGTTTGAGGCGGTAGCCGAGTTGCCAGTCGAAGTCCCAGCGGGGGACGTCGAGCAGGCAGTCCTCGTCGCCGCTGGAGCGGTCGATCCACAGCCGGGCGGTCTCACCCAGGTTGTGCATATGCATGCTGACGTCGTAGATGGTGATGTCGCTGCCGGCGAATGAGACCAGGTCGAAGCCCCACGAGTGGGTGGTGTCGGGTGAGCCGGCGGGGATGAGCATATTGTCGCCGTCGAGCCACTGGGGGTTGGTCCAGGGCAGGTACATCGCCTGGGTGTCGACGTCGTCGGCGAGCTTGAGCTCGACGGCGCTCTGGTCGGCGACGGCGTCGGCGGTCAGCGTGTTGTAGTGGACCTGCAAGACGACCGTCGAGCCGGGCTCGATCTCGATGCCGGTGCCGTCGACGAAGTCCTGGCCCTGGCCGCCGGGCGCCCATGAGCCCAGCCAGGAGGCCGATTGGCTGCCGGTGGGGTCCTGGGTGCCCACGCCAGGCCCGCCGAAGCAGGTGTAGCCGGGGCCCTCCTCGGCGGCGGCCTTGTCGGCGATTTCACCGCTCAGGCTGGGGTCGGCGACGTAGGCGATCACGTGGTGGACGATGCTCTTCTGGCCGGGCTCGACGCCGAAGCCGGTCACGAATTTGGTGGCGTCTTCGGGCCACTCGATCGGGAAACAACGATAATCGTCGGGTGATTGTCGGGGCGTGTACGCCTCGGGCATCTCGAGGGTCAGGTCGACCCGACTGAGCCCGCCGCCGACATCCGGAAGCGGGTCGCCGGGATTGTCGGCGTCCCCCTCGGGGGCGTCCTGGTCGACCCAACGCTCGAGCAGCGCGATCTGGCGGTCGGTCAGCGAGTAGTCGTGCTCGTACTCGTTGCAGCCGTCGGCGGCCAGCCACGGCGGCATCTGCCGTGAACTGACCTGAGCCCGAACGCCGGCGCGCGCCTGCTTGGTCTCCTCGTAGGAGCTCAGCGCAAACGGGGCGATGCCACCGTCATAGTGGCAACTCACGCAGCGCCCATCCATGATCGGCTTGACGTGCTGGTAATAGGTCACCTCGTCGGGCAGGTCGTCGCCCGAGTCGCCGGCGTCGGACTCATCCTCAGCGTCGGAGTCATCTTCGGCGTCGGCGTCATCCTCGGCGTCGGAGGCATGATCAGCGTCCGGGCTGGTGTTATTCGTCGAGCTGATATTATTGCCGCTGTTCTCTCCGTCGGAGCCGCAGGCGGCGAAGGCGAGCGTGGACAGGGCGATCACGAAGAGGCGCAAAGCGCGGTGGGGAGTCTTCATCTGGAGTTCTCATCCTGGGCCGGTTTTAGATGGTGGCCGGATGATAACAGATGATGTGCGGCTGGTCAGGTCGCCGCGGTTGCCATGGGATTCTCTCGGGGTGTGTTTGATTGTTCGGTGGTGGTGGATAAGTATTTCGAGGGCTAACACGACGACTGCAATGGCAACTTACGACGAGGTCGAAATGGCGATCGAAAAGAGGCGCGCAGAGCTCAAGATCTCCGGCAAGGTCCAGGGTGTATTCTTTCGCTCGTCGATCCGCGAGCAGGCCCGCGCCAACGGCCTGGGCGGCTGGGTTCAGAATATGCCCGATGGTACCGTCGAGGCGACGCTCGAGGGGCCGGCGGAGGACGTCGAAGACGTCGTCGAATGGGCCCACCAGGGGCCGGAGGCCGCCAAAGTCGACGATATCGACGTGCAATGGTTGGAGCCGCAGGGTGATTCGAAGACGTTTCAAATTCGCAGGTGAGTGCAGTTGATGTACCTTCCAGTTGATGAAGTTCGAGCTGAGTTCGACGCCGCGCTGGGCGCCGATCGTCCGATCGTGCTCAGCGCGCCGACCGGCTCGGGCAAGTCGACCCGGCTGCCGCTGTGGATGGCCGAGCAGCTCGACGGGCCGATCTTGGTCGTCGAGCCGCGGCGGGTGGCGTGTCGGTCGCTGGCCGGCTGGCTCAGCGAGCAGCGCGGCGAGCGGGTTGGGGAGACGATCGGATATACGGTGCGCTTCGACGATCGCACCAGCGATTCGACGCGGGTGGTCTTCGCCACCACCGGCGTGGCGCTTCGGATGCTCGCCGCCGAGCGCTTTCGGTTTGCGGGCGTGCTCGTCGACGAATTTCACGAGCGAAGCTGGCAGGTCGATCTGATCATGGCGGCGCTATGCGCGCGTCGTGAACGAAGCGATAAGCGCAGCGACCGACCGAGCGAGCGCCTGCCGCTGGCGATCACCTCGGCGACCCTCGACATCGATCGCCTGGCCCGGCGGCTCGACGCCGAGGTCATCGAGGCCTCCGGGCGAACCTATCCCGTCGACATCGAATATGAGGGCAGTCCCAAGGCGCCGACCTCGAATAACCTGGACAGTCGCGTGGCCGACGCCGTGCGGCGTGTGCTCGACGAGGAAGACGACGGCGATATCCTGGTCTTTTTGCCCGGCAAGGGCGAGATCTCCGGCTGCCAGCAGGCGCTCACAGGCGTGGTCAAAGGCCGCAACGCCGAGGCCGTCGCCGTCCACGGCGGGCTGCCGCCCGAGCGCATGAAGCGGGCGCTGGCCTCGGGCGAGGATACCCGCCGAATTTATCTATCGACCAACGTCGCCGAGACCTCGGTGACGCTGCCGGGGGTGACCACCGTCATCGACAGCGGGCTGGCGCGCATGCGCATCCACCGCAGCGGGCGATCGGCGCTGGCGATGGTGCCGATCGCCGAGGACTCGATGGACCAGCGCGCCGGCCGCGCCGGCCGCGTGCGCCCGGGCCGGTGCATCCGGCTGTGGAGCCGGCGCTTTCGGCCCAGCGCGGTCACCGCCCCGGAGATCGAGCGCATCGAGCTCGACGACGTGCTCTTGCACGCCGGGGTGTGCGGCCTCGATGGCGAAGCCCTGGACGACGCGCCGTGGGTGACCGAGCCGCCCGAATTCGCCCTCCAAGAGGCCCGCGAGCGGCTGGTCAAAGTCGGCGCGCTCGACCGCGCCGGCCGGATCACTGACAAGGGCGCGACGCTGGCCGAGCTGCCCGTCGACGGCCACGACGCGCGCATGCTCATCGGGGTCGATGACCAGATGGCCGGCACCGTCTGCGACCTGGTCGCGCTGCTGCAGCAAAACCGCACGTTGATGCTCTCTGCCAACGACCACGAGGTCCACCGCGCCCGCGCCGAGCTCTGCCAGGGCCTGGATAACGAGGTCTACGTCGAGATCGCCATGCTGCGCGCCGGCAGCGCCCACCGCCACAAGCTGCACGGCTCGGCGCTGCGCGAGACCCGCAAGGTCGCCAAGAGCCTGCGCCAGCTCGCCAATGCTCCGATCACCGCTCCGACCAAGGACACTTTGGAGCTGCCGCCGCCCGAGGACTTCGCGGATTATTTGCTCGCCCGGATCCCGGAGGCGGCGTTCGTGGTGCGAGAGCGCGCGCTGAAGCGTCGCCAGGGAGGCAAGGCGCGCCAGGGGCGCTCCGAGCCGTGGGCCAATGGGCAGGTCGAGCTGGGCGTGTGGCCATACCGGGCGCCCAGGCGCGAGCACGAAGAGCAGCCCGACGCGCCGAAAGCAGGCCTGGTGCTCGACCACTTCTGGATCGGCGACGGCGGCACCGGCATTCGCGGCCACGGCCGCATGGTCCTGCCGTGCAGCTACGACCAACTCGCCGATGCGGAGCTCGGAGAGGAGACGGTCGGCCAAATAAAGGTCCACGGCCGCCGCCCGCCGAAGGTCGTCGCCCAGGTCGAGCGCGTCCTGGCCGGCGTGACGATCTCGTCGCGCCGCGAGCCGCTGCGCGGCCGGGCGCTGTGCAAAGCGGTCGCGGAGCTGACCTTCGAGAATCGGCTCTTCAAGGGCGCCGGCGAGCAGGTGCTCGACGACCTGCACCTGTGGCGCGTTTTGGCCGATTGGCCCGAGCACGAGCGCCACTGGAGCTCAGACGGCCCGAGCGCGCCGCAGGACTATCTCACCGATCGCCTCGAGACCCTCGGACTCCAGAATTACCAGGAGCTCGCCCTCATCGAGCCCGAGGACCTCAGGCCGGATCTGACCTCCGAGCTCGGCATCGCCAAATACGAGATCGAGCGCTTCGTCGAGGACTTCCCGCGGTTGTGGGAGCATATGGGGCGCGTGTACGAATGCGGCGTGCAGCCGGCGACCAAGAAGGTGATCTTGGAGCCGGCCAATAAGAAAGCAAAGCGAGGCAAGGATCCCAAAGCGGCGCATTTGCCGCGGTTTCGGGGGTTCTCGGTGTATTTTCGCAATGCGAGTCGGGTGGTGCCGGTGAGGTGAGGTTGGTGGGATTGGTGGGTTGTTGTGGCCCCCTCCGCCTCGCTACGCTCGGCACCTCCCCCGCTCGGGGAGGGGACGTAGGGCTTCTTGTGGCGCATATGGTTATCGAAGTCTGACGTCCCCTCCCCGATTGGGGGAGGTGGCGGCGCAGCGTAGCGAAGCCGTCGGAGGGGGCCACAAAAACCCGTCACGTCTGCACATCGGTCGATATTATGCCAATCTATTCAGGATGAGGCCGTAGAAGCCTGCATCGGCCGACCAGAAGCGCCAGCCGAGGTGGGCGTGGCAGCCGACGCAGACGGCGACCTGCCAGGTGTAGCCGTCGAACCAGGTGAAGTCGTCGCTCTCGGCGCCGACCTCGCGGCAGCCGTCGGCCTCGGAGAAGCAGCCGATCTCGAAGAGCACGCCCGCCGGGTTCACGCAGGTGTGCTCGTGGCGGCCGCCCACGCGGGTGCGCAGCTTCAGCCGGGTGACCGCCTGGCCGCACGCCGAGCAGTTGAGCTCCTCTTCCTCCTCGGAGCGTTCGTCGTGCTCGGTCTGGTCGGTCGGGCTCTGGGCGTCGACTGGGGCGTCGGCGGTGGTTGTGTCGAGGACTTCCATGGTGGTTTCTTGGGTTCGGGGGGCTGCTTTGGGTAATGTGGTTGCAGGCGGTCGGAATGGCAAATTTGAAATCCCCACTCCACGGAGACCCCATGCCCCAAACACCCAAAATACCTCGTCTGATCATCCATGGCGGCGCCGGAAGCTCGATGAGAGATCCGTCGCGTGGGCAGCGTATTCGAGAGGCCCTGTACGCTGTGGTCGACCCGGTCTACGAGATGCTCGAGGGCGGGGCTTCGGCGCGGGAGGCGGTGGTCGAGGGCTGTCGGCTGTTGGAGGACGATCCGAACTTCAACGCGGGCACCGGCTCGGCGATCCAGTCGGACGGCCAGATCCGGATGAGCGCGTCGTTGATGGACGGGCAGGCGCAGAGCTTCAGCGGGGTGATCAACGCCATGCGGATCGCCCATCCCATCGAGGTCGCCGAGTTCTTGCAGGCCGAGCGCGACCGGATCGTGGCCGGCGTGGGGGCGGCGGAGCTGGTGCGCGAGCTGGGCCTCGAGCCGCACGACCCGCTGGTCGAGCGCAGGTTTCGCCAGTGGATCAAGCAGCGCGAGCGGGGCTTCGCGAAGGAGGCGGCGCAGGTGGTCGCCGAAGATGACCAGCCAGACGACGACCAGCCAGACGACCAGCCAGACGAGCCAGACGAGCCAGACGAGCCAGACGATCGCGGCCGGGGCACCATCGGCGTGGTCGCCATGGACGCCGACGGCCGGCTGTGCGCCGGCACGTCGACCGGCGGGCGCGGCTTCGAGCGCATCGGGCGGGTCAGCGATTCGGCGATGCCGGCGGGCAATTACGCCGACAGCCACGCCGCGGTCAGCTGCACGGGCATCGGCGAGCATATCGTCGACGCTTGCCTGGCCGCGCGGGTGGTCGTGCGGGTCAGCGACGGCATGGCGCTGGGCGACGCGCTGCAAAAATCCTTCGCCGAGTCCGACCGGCTCGAGCATTCGCTGGGCGCGATCGCCATCGACCGGGCGGGCACGATCGGCTGGGCGAAGACCAGCGATATCCTATTGGCAGCCTATCGGATGGGCGAAGAGGTCGGCGATACGATCGAGTTGCCCGCGGGGACGCTTGTCGATACTCGATGAGGTGCCGGGTCTTTGATCGTATCACGTAGGGGCTGGATTTGCTTCTTGAGGGTCGTTTCACTATCCTATTAAAAGCTCAGGAGGGCGTTTGTTCAACGGGTTCTCTGAGCTTTTAGTCTGCTTCCCTGCCATAGATGTCCAACTCATTTGGTGTGGGGGGAAGTCGAGTCGAGGGTTTGCTCAGAAGAGCAAGCCCGTCATTCTACTCTGTTGGGGCGCACTGCGCCCGGCCAGGAGGTAAGCGATATGGCTTTCAAACGTGTATATCATCGGGCAAAATTCGACAGCAACATGACCGAGCAGGACAAGCTCGACTGTATCGATGATTTTTATAAGGAATGCGATGCCTACGGCGTCGACGGGGTGATCATCGGGCGTGGTCACGGTAGTGACTTTATCTTGGAGGGCGACGACGCCGCGGTCGACGGCAGGGTCTCGTCCCTAGAGGATAACGAAGATCTGACTCATAACGAGACGATTCACACGGATAACTCGGGGTCGAGTTCCGGGATGATGGTCAGTCATACCGATGATGACAAGCGTATGCCGTGAGCGAATCGCGGCGCCGTGGTCAGAGCTCGAATTCGTCGAGTTTCTTTTCCACGGCGCGCGCTTTTCCGTCCCTTCCGAGGCCGCTCCATTGGCGCCGGGCAAATTCGTAGACGCGCCGAGCAATCTCGGTGTTGCCACCCTCCGCGGCGAGCTCGCCGGCCAACTCGGCGCAGGCCGCTAGATCGAGGTCGTGGACGCTCATCTCCTCGGTGGTGTCCTCGACGAAGCCGAGCATCTCCACCAAGCGCTGCCACTCGCTGCGATGGGCCAGGCACGGGAGCAACAAACAGCGGGCGAAGGCGAGCATCACCACATTACCGCGAGCCCGATAGGCCTGCTCGCATGCCTTCAATTCGTCAAAGACCCGCTCGTATTCACCGAGTTGCACGCGCACCATGGCAAGGTTCAGCCGGGCCAACAGCGCGATCCGTGGCGCTGCGTTGCGTGATTTTTTGTAGACCTGCCGGTAGAGCGCTTCGGCCTCCCGGAGCTCCCCTTCATGTCGAATGATATCGCCCAGCGTGATCATCGTCCGTGCTGCGCCGAGCGGCCGTCCTCGCTGCTCGTAGAGCCTCGTCGCCGCTTCGAGATGGCGCTTGCCGACGGTCGAGTTGCCGCGGCGAAATTCACACTCTCCGAGATCTGCGAGTGCGAACGCCAGCCGCTCTGGGTCTTGCGCCTGCTCGGATAAAGCCACGCTCTGCTCGAATTCGACGATCGCCTCGTCGAAATGAGCTCGGCGCATCAATATGAATCCTCGCTTATGTCGTATGCGGGCGTTCCAGCTCGCGTCGATATGGCCTTGATGGGCCTCGATCGCCTCGAGGCGATCCCAGGCCCGATCATAGCGCCCCTGAAATTCTTCGACCTCAGCGCGACGGAGGAGGGCTGCAGCCAGCAATTGTGCATCTCCGACAGCTCTAGCCTTCTCGATGGTCGAGTCGGCGAGCGCGCCGGCGTCGTCGAGGTGTTGGAGGTGGGCGAGAGCTATAATTCTCATCAAGTGGCTCTCGAGGCGCGCCGGGCTTTCCTCGGGATGGCCGAGTCGATCGAGCGCTTCATACCTCAGGTCGAGCAGAGTCATCGCGGTGGCTCGCTCGTGGCGGTTGCCGCGGTAGCGCGCGGCGCGCAGCAGCGGATCGAGGGCCTCCTCGAGGCGGCCGGCGGCGAAGAGGTAGCGGCCCAGGCGCTCGGCGCTCTCGTCGGTCTGGTCGCGGTGGTCGAGCAGCATCTGGGCGGCCACGAAGTTCGCGCGCGTCCAGCGTGCGGCCTCGCGTGAGCGGCGCGCCAGGCATTCGCGAAGCAGTCCGTGGACAAATCGCACGCCGCTGTCGGTGTCGACGAAGAGTCGCTGCATCAAGAAGTCGTGGAGCTGCTCGTCGGGGAAGTCGACGTCGGCGAGCTCGCAGCAAAGCCGCCAGTCCTCGAGGTCGACCTCCTGGCCGAGCGCGGCGGCGAGTTCGAAGGCAAATAGCTCGTCGTCGTCGGCTCCTTCGAGCACGTCGTCGAGCCGGGTCGACCAGACCGAATACAGATCGTCGGGGATGCGGGGTCGCTCACCGTCTTGGAGCACAAAGCCCTTCGAGCCGACCTCGAGCACGCCGCGGTCGACCCAATCGCCGATGAGCTGGACGGCGAAGAGCGGGTTTCCGGCGGTGCGATCGGCGACCTGGCGGGCCAGCGCGGGCTCGAGGTGGAGCAATTCGCCGACCAGCTCCAGGTGCTCGTCAGCCGGGAGCGGCTCGACCCAACAGCGGTCGGCGTTGTCGAGCTCCAACAGCTCCACGAGTTGCTTCGACTCGGCCGGTCGTTCGGCGACCGCCTCGGAGCGTATCGTGGCGATGATGAGGATCGGGGCGGACTCGGCCTCGTTTTGCTCCAGGCAATAGCGCGCAAAGCCGATCGACTCGGGCGACCATTGCACGTCGTCGAGCCACAGCGCCATCATTCGGCCCTGCGCGATATGCTTCAAGGTGCGCAAGATGATCGCGTAGCGCTGCTCGGGGCGCGAAAACTGGATCTTTCGCTGTCCGGCCTCGACATCTTCGGGGGTCGCCGGTGAGAGGATCTCGGTCAGAGCGTCCCACACATACGGATCGTCGATACCGTCGGCTTCGAACCAGGAGCGGACCCGCTCGAGGACTTGGGCGCGCTGCAGACCGGCGGTGCGGATTCGGCGGGCGAGCATACGGGACAGGCCCTCGGCGCCGCCGGGGCTGGAGTTGTGGGTGGCCTTGAAGGTGATCACCGCGCCGTTTTCGGTGGCGCGATCGCAGAACCACTCGGCGAGGTAGCTCTTGCCGCAGCCGGCGCCGCCTTGCAGCACCGCCGCGCGCGGGCTGGCGGTCAGCTCGACCTGCCGGATGCGCTCCCACAAAAATTCGCGCTCGGTCTCGCGGCCGATCAGCGGGATATAGCGGAGCCCGTATAGACCCCGGCCAGCGCCGAGCAGCTTGATCGAGGGGCGCCGGTGGACCATATGGCGCCAGTCGCGGGTTAGCGGAGGGCAGATGATGGCGTGCGGGTCGACCTCTGGGGTATCGCCCGAATCCTCTCGAGGGCCATCTGCGAGGTCGGCCTCGGCCTCGCCGCGCTCTGCGCGAGAGCTCGGCTTGTGGCTCGGCCGATGCTCACCGGCCAGGTCGAGCAGCGGCTTGAGCACCAGCGAGCTGGCCCGCGCGTTCGAGACGATCGGGCTGTCGGCGGGGCCCTCGTCGTCTGGGGGCTGCTCCATGAGCATCAGCCCCCAGGCGGCGTCGCCGGCGCGTCGATAGCGGTCGAGCGGACTCTTCTGGAGCAGGCGGTGGATCCAGGCCTCGAAGCGATCGGGCACGGGGATGCGCGGCTCGAGTCGAGGCACCGGCTTGTGGATATGCTTGCGGGCGATCTCGACGATCGAATGGCCGTCGAAGGGCGGCCGGCCGCAGACGAGTTGGTAGGCCAGGCATCCCAGGGAGTAGAGATCGCTCCACGGGCCCACATTTCTCCAGCCGGCGTGGAGCTGCTCGGGCGACATGAACGCCGGGGTGCCGCAGACGCCGCGATTGGCCGAGTTCTTACCGTCGAGCCGCTCGGTCAACAACGCCAGCCCGAAGTCGGTCAGCCTGACGCCGCCGCCGCTGCGGTCGGTGAGCAGGATATTGCCCGGCTTGAGATCGCGGTGGATGACGCCTCTGGCGTGGGCGTGGGCCAGCGAGTCGAGCAGCGACAACAAGATCGCGCGCACTTCGGTCCATGACAGACTGGCGAGGCGGCCGACTAACGAGCCGCCGGCACAATACTCCATGGCCAGGGAGGGGCTTCCGTAGTTCAACGCGCCGAACGAGGCTTCTTCGGCTTCGCGGCTGATCTCGAGGTAGTCGAAGATCATGACCACGCCGGGATGGTGCAACCGAGCGACCGCGCGCAGCTCCTGCTGGAAGTGGCGCCGATAGTGGTCCGTGTCGGCGCCCCGGTGGGTGATGACCTTGACCGCGGCCGGCACGTCTTGCTCGCGGTGGCGCGCCAACCACACCTGGCCCATGGCTCCCTTCCCGATGAACTCGAGCAGATCGAAGGGACCGACCGGTATCGGATCGAGGTGTGCAGAGGAGGCCGGTGTGGGGACCGATTGGGTCGGGTTGTCGTATGAATCCTCGTTCACGTCTCGGTGGCTCCACGCCTTACTAAGAGCATTACGAACAGGGTCGGCGATCGGAGCGTTTTTGCCAAGCGCGATTCAAGTGAGTGCGCAACCGTCACGCTGAGAGCGGGCGAAGCCGAGCAGCGCGCGGACGCGCTCGTCTTCGCCGGACTCGCCGGCGAGTTCGGCGGCGATCTCTGCGGCGACCGCCAGATCGGGATCGCAGGTTCCGTGTTGGGCGAAGGTCTCGCGCACCTCGTCGAGCATATCGTCGAGCCGGGCGAAGTCTCCGGCGTGGGCCAGGCAGGGGAGCATCGCACAGCGGATGAAGTGGGCCAGCATATGGCTCCCCTGAGATTCGGTCTCCTCGAGGAGCGATGTGAATCGTGGAGTCGCGTCGGCGAATCGGCCCGTCTCGATCTCGAGCCACCCCAGGCCGATCAGCGCGCTGACGTGATAGCGGCGGTGGCCGTCGCGGCTGGCAGTGATGGCGCGTTGATAATATGCCTCGGCCCGGTCGAAGTCGCCGGCAGCCCGCGCGATATTGCCGCGCAGGGTGCGGCATTCGGCGACCATCGCGCTGTGGTCGAGCGTTTCGTAGATCTCGGCGGCCTCCTCGATGCAGCGTTGGGCGCCATCAAAGTCGCCCAACACACGCTTGCAATTGCCGATCATGCGGACGGTATTGGCCCGATCGCGCTCAGATCGGCGAATATCGGGGGCGTCGAGCAGCTCTTCAAAATAGCCCATCGCTTCACGGGCGTCGCCACGCCGCAGCGTCAACTCGCCAAGGGTGAAGCGCAGCCCCGAGACGAAGTGGCCGTAGTCCTCGGCGTCCGCGTCGAGCTCGCCGAGCAGCGCGTGGGATTCTTCGAGCAGCGACAGCGCCCGGCTGACCTGGCCGCAGAGCTGATTGACCTGTGCGCTTCGGTACAGCGCCTTGCACAAAATACCCTTGTCTTCGCCGGCCCGGGCGTTGTCGACGGCTCGTCCTCCGAGCTCGAGCGCCTCGCCCATTCGGTCGCAGTGGGCGTGGGTGAGCGCGCGCAAAAACCAATTCTCCAGCCGAATCGGGTCGTCATCGCTCAGGTCGAGTTCGTCGATCGCGGTGGCTCGAAGATCGAGCAGAAAATAGACCGCCTGCGTCTGGCGCATATTGCCGCGCCACTTCAAGGCCTCGAGCAGCGGGTCGAGCGATTCTCGCCACTGAGCGCCCTCCAGGTAGTGTCGACCCAGTCGCTCGGCGGCCAGCGGGCCGCTTCGTCGGCGGATGGCGAGCATGCGCGCGCAGGCTCGATTATGCTCTCGCCAGCGGCCGTGGTCACGTGCATGTCGCTCCAGGCTCTCGCGGAGCATGCTGTGGACGAAGGCGTAGTCGCCGTCGCTGCGGGTGATGAGCGCGTGGGAGAGTAATTTCTCGAGGCTGCGTGGCGCCACCGAGTGGCCCGCGATGCGACAGCAGGCACGCCACTCATCCTCGGACCACTGCAAGCCCAGGGCTGCGGCCAACTCGAGCGCCTGCCAGATATCATCTTTTGCGCCGCCGAGCGCATGCTCGAGGCGGTTCATCCACACCGAATAGAGCTCTTCGGGAACGAAGAATTCTTCACCGTCGCCGAGCACAAAGCCGCGCTCGCCCACGTCCAAGACGCCGCGCTCGATCCAATGGCCGATGAGCTGCTCGGCGAAGAGCGGGTTGCCGGCGGTGTGGTCGGCGACGCGGCGGGCCAGCGCGGGCTCGAGGCGCAAGAGCTGTTCGACCAGATCGGTCCGCGCGCGCATCGACAGTGGCTCGACCGAGATCCGTGAGACCCGCTCGTGCTCGCCGATGGCCTCGAGTAATTCGGCGGCCTGTGGGTCGTCGGCCTGTGGGTTGTCGGATGAGGAGTCGGCGCGCACCGTCCCGACGATCAAGAGCGGCAGGTCCCCGGTAGCGTAGGTCGTCAGCGCCGACTGCATAAACGTCAAGCTGTCCGAGGACCACTGCAGGTCGTCGAGCCACAAGATCAGCGCGCGCTGCCGGGCGATTGATGCCAGGGTTCGGGCGACGAGGCGGTGGCGCTCGTCGACGTTCGGGCGTGGCTTGTCGGGCCGGTCGTCGGCCTCGGCGCTGATGAGCTCGGCGAGGGCTCGGGGCAACTCGGGGTCGTCGACGTCGTGGTCGTCGCACCAGGCTTCGAGGCGCTCGACGATCTGGTCTGCGTCCAAGCCTTGGCAGCGGAAATACCGCTCGAGCAGGTCCACCAGCCCCTCGGAGGTGTCGCTGCCGGGGTTGTGGGCGACTCGCAGCGAATTGGCGGCGCCGACCTCGTCGGCGTGCTCGCAGAGCCAGCGCGCCAGGCAGCTCTTGCCGGCACCGGCGGTGCCATCGATGAGCACCGCCCGTGTCTCGGCACTCCGAGTGACCTCTAGGAGCGCGTCCCAAAGACGATCGCGCTCGTCATGGCGGGCGTGAACGGGGATGCGCCGCAGCCCGTACAGTTGCAGTCCAGCGCCGAGCAGATGCGCCGAGGGGCGAGGCTCGCCGCCGTATTTCCAATCGACCGGAATGTGCGGTGCGGAGATCTCGAGCGGTTCCGGGGTGGGCGGATTGTCTTTTGGTAAATCGTCTGTTGGCAAGTCGTCTTTCGGCTGGTCATTTTGCCGGATTGTGCTCGGCACCGACATATACGTCAGCGCCCAGGCGGCGTCGGCGGCCTTGCTGTAGCGCTCGGCGGGCGCCTTTTGCAGCAGGCGGTGCAGCCAGGCCTCCAGCTCGTCCGGGACGGGGAAGTTGGGCTCGAGCGGCGGCAATGGCGCGAACAGCTGCTTGCGGCCGATCTCGACGACCGAATGGCCCCGAAACGGTGGTCGTCCGCCGGCCAATTCCCACGCGAGACAGCCCAGCCCATATAGGTCGGTCCAGGGTCCGATATCGCGCCAGCGTCCGGTGAGTTGCTCGGGCGCGGCGTACGACGGTGTGCCGCACGCCTTCTGGTCGTCGATCGGCTGGGAGTCTCCCAGCTGCTCCAGGAGGTATGACAGACTAAAGTCGCCGAGCTTGATCGTCGGGTCGCCGGCCGGAGAGGTGCTCGTGAGCACGTTGGCGGGTTTGATATCGCGGTGGATGACGCCGCGGGCGTGTGCGTGGGCCAGTGCATCGAGCAGAGTCAGCAAGGTCGCGCGCAGCTCGTCCCAGCTTCGCGGCTGGCGGTGATCGGCCAGCGAGCCGTCACATAGCTCCATGATCAAGTACGGACTGCCGGCGACGATGCCCCCGAACGTCGCCGCCTCGACCGACACAGGGATGTCGCCGTAGTCGAAGACGTCGACGATCGCCGGGTGGGTCAGCGCTGCGGCGGCGCGGACTTCGTCGCGGAAGCGTCGGCGGTATTCCTCACTGCGGGCGCGCGGCTCCGTGACCACTTTGAGGGCCACGGGAAGATCCTGTTCGCGGTGAACCCCACGCCACACCTGGCCCATGCCTCCCTCGCCGAGTAATTCGAAGAGGTCAAACGGGCCCAGTGGAAGCGGATCCAGTGCAGCTGCCTCGGCTACACGGGACCGTTTTGATCGCGGTTTGGTCACGACGAGGGTTCACATCTTAAATGTATTGTAATGCAATATGTCGATAATGCCGGAAATCGCGAGAAATTACCAGTTCTTGTCGAGCTCGCCGCTCATGATCGCTCGTTGCTCATTAGATTATATTGGCTCGATGGTCTGCACGCCGAAGGTGCCCGAGAACGGGACTTGCTCGTCTTCGGGACCTTGGCGGGCGTCGGTGAGCCGATATGAGCCCGCGCCGATGGTCAGCTTGGCGTCGGCCGGGAAGGCGCCGCCCTTGCCGAGCATCGAGGTGGCCACGTCCATCAGGCGAAAATAGGCGGCGTTCATGCCCTCGTCGATGTAGGTCTGCAGCTCGGGCAGGCCAAAGGCGGTCAGCCCGCGGGTGGTCATCCACTCGTCCTGGTGCCAGGCGTGCACGCACAGGTTGGTCAGGTTGTGGGTCTGGTCGATGTCCATGGTGACCAATTTGATGAACCGCGGCGAGTGCAGCGTGACCAGCCCCGGCATGAAGATCCCGGCGGCGCCGGCCTCCACGATGGTGCTGGCGATGCGCGCGAAGTAGCGCGCCGGGACGATCCCCTTGCGCTTGCCGCCTTTGACCACAAAACGCCAACTGGCCGTATGCTGCTTGAGCTGGATGACCTCGGTGGGCGTATACGGCTCTTTGCTGGTGCCGGCCAGCGTGTGCAACTCCTCGAGCGGCTCCTCGACCAGCAGCAGCGCCTCGGCGCCGTCGGCGAAGGTGACCGTGCCGCGCGCCTGCACGTCGGCCTCGTCGACCGGCTCGACGACATAGGTCGCCTCCTCCTGCCAGTGACGCTCGTGCAGATCGGTGAGCATATCGGCGTTCTCCAGGCCCCAGCTGACCGGGGCGACGCCGACAAACGAATCGGGTGTGGCTTGGTATGTCATAATATGTCCGGAAAAGACGGTGAGTTAGGTGATTTCATGGAAGCCATGAACGGTTCGTGCCGTTTGTGCCCAAGCGGACAATAGTTGCCTATGGGCTCGAGGCTTGTGGCGTGGGGCTTGAGGTTGTCGTTCCCCAAGCCCCCAAGCCCCAAGCCCGGACCCGCATGGCGAAAGTCTATGCAACAGGCTCTCGGTGATTGCACTTAGTTATTGCCGTCTTTGAAGCTGCGGATATGCAGCTCGTCGCTGATTTGGTCGAGGACATGATCGGCGGTGTGCTCATCGCCAAGTGAGTCGGTGTCGAGGCCTTCGAAGAGGGCCGGGGAGACGGTCTTGTCGAGCAGGAGCATCTTGGTCTGCGAGGGATCGTCGAGCTCGAGGGGCGCCTGGCCGGTATTCGGATCGATGGCGTCGATCTCGACGACGCGCCGCGCGGTCGAGGAGGCCTCGAACGGCTGCCAGTCGGCGTTTTCGGCGTCGGCTCCAGTGGCCGCAGCGCTCCGCCAGCGGCCGCGCACCAGCAGGGTCTTGCCCTCGATCTCTTCGACGTCGAGCGCGCCCAGGTTGAGCACGTCGTCGTCGGCCGGCGAGAGCACCGCATACAGCCGGCAATACTCGCCCAGCGGCGGGGCGATCTCGCCGACGACGCGGGCCCGGGAGCGCTCGAAGAGATCTTCGACAAACGGGATCCCCAGGCGCGTCGCCGAGCTGGGCACGTGCGCGTGGGCCGAGGGCACCAACACGTCGTAGAGCCGGCCGGCAAGCTCCGGCTCGCATAGATGCGCCTCGAGCGCCGAGACGACAAGGTGGGCCTCGGTGATCTCGATCTGGGCGCCGTCGTCGGTCTCCACGCGCACCGGGCCGCCCTCGTCGATATCCTCGAGCTCGTGATAGTAGCCGAAGCTCAGCCCCGCACGCGGGGCCTGAGCGGCCTTCTTCTGCTCGAGCTGGCGCTTGAGCGCCTCGTCTTCGTCGACCGGCTCCTGACAGCTCGTCTGTCCAAAGAGGATCAACCCGAAGGCGAATAGCGCCAGCGACCGGGCGATGATGTCGGTGTGTTTTTTCATGGGGCAATACGCAGCGCGGTGGCCTCAATTATGCCCGTCGTTGTCTATCGCAAAATATCTCTATTTGAAACCAGGCTACTTTCTGCCAATCTTATACCAGTAGGCCGCACGACAAGATGTGCGCCACATCCGGGCAATCACCATTTCCTTCGAGGCCAGGCGATCGGAGATGGAATTCATAGAGACGTTTATATTCAGCGCCAGCTATCTCGGCGTCATCGACAAGCTCATCGAGCTATCACCGACCGATATGGCGGTGATCTTCCTCATCTCCAAACCCGCGTTCATCTTCACGGCGGGCCTGATGGTTTTGACGACGCGCAACGAAACGGCGCGTTGCGCGAGAGAGTGAGATAGTAAGAGAGTGAGAAAGTAAGACTCTTCGGCTGGCCACCACCGGTCGATGGCGAGCCGTTGCAGTATCTGACTCTCTTACTTTCTCACTATCTAACTCTCTGCTGTCCCTAGCAATTTCTCGACATCGGCCGTTGTTGCACGTAGAAAGGTGACAGACGTTCGCCGTTCTATGCACGCAACTGCAGGCTTCCGGCCCATTTAGATGTCCGAACTCGAAGAACCAAACGATAGCGACAACCTCGGCCTGATCGTCGTCGGTGCGGTGGTGCTCATTGGCATCCTGATCATCGGCGTGGTCGGCCAGATCTCGGGCGCCGGCTGGTTTGGCTACCGCCAGATCATGTACGGCTCCGGCGAGGTCTATCTGCTCAATATGGGCGGGGAGAGTCTCGAGGTCGAGATCGAGGGCCGCGAGCCGGTCGAGGTCGACTCCGAGGGCGCGCGTAGCGTCGAGATCGTCGGCGGCGAATCCCGTGTGGTGGCCAAAAATGCGGCCGGCGACGTGGTCTACGAGGAGACCGTCTTCGTCGACGACTCCGACGCGCTGGTCAAGCTGACCGCCGACGCCTGTCTGGCGGTCTCCGATCTGAGCGCCGTCTACGGCCGCGGCGGCGACGACCTCGAGATTCTCGAGACCCTCGAGGCCGACCAGCAGGTCTACGTGCCCGGCAGCAAGAATATCGTCTGGCCCCGTCAGGCTTTCCCCAAACGCATGCCCCACGACAAGGGTGACCCCCTGTGGATCGAATTAGTGGCCTGCTCGCTGATCGAGGAGCCGAAGTTTTTGCGGGCTTATCTAGATGTGCGGCTTGGACAGCGTTTAGAAAAGGCAGAGAGTAAGAAAGGCAGAGAGTGAGAAAGTAAGAGAGTGAGAGAGTTAGATACTGCAACTGCTCTCGATCGAGCGTCGACGCTCAATGGGGCGAGGCCTCTTCTTACTCTCTCACTTTCTCACTATCTAACTCTCTGCTGTCTTGCCGTACCACCACCGCTTCACGCTCGGCGCCGTCCAGGCCACCGGGGCCGGTGGCAATGTCTCCAAAAAATAGCTGCCGTAGCGCTTGTGGGCGATGCGCGAGTCGAGGATGGCGACGATGCCGATGTCGCTGCGCGAGCGGATCAGCCGGCCGAAGCCCTGCTTGAGGGTCAGCGCGGCCGACGGCATCGACAGGTCGCGGAAGGAGTTGCCCCCGCGGGCCTCGATGTCGTCGAGGCGGGCGCGTGTGAGCGGGTCGCTGGGGTTGGCAAACGGCAGCTTGTCGATGACCACCAGGCTCAACGCTTCACCCTCGACGTCGACGCCCTCCCAGAACGAGCTCGTCGCGAAGAGCACCGAGTTGGTCTCGGCGCGGAAGCGGTCGAGCAGCTCGGATTTGGGCGCCTCTCCTTGCTTTAACACCGGAAATTCGAGCTTGGGGGCCAGCAGGTCATAGACGGCGTTCATATTGGCGTAGCTGGTAAATAATATGAACGCGCGGCCCTGGGTGACGTCGGTCAAATACTCGACGATGAGCGCGACGTTGTCGCAAAAATCGTCCGAGTTTGGCGCGGGCAGCTTCGTGGGGATATACAGCGCGCATTGCTCTTCGTAGTCGAAGACCGGCTCGAGGATGAGTTCGTCGACCTCGAAGTCGGCGCGGTCGGGGTCCTTCATGCCCATGCGTTTTTTGAAGAACTCGACGTCGCCGCCGGTCGCCAGCGTCGCCGAGGTGAAGACCAGCGTGTCGTGGGTGTCCAGCAGCTTGGTGCGCAGCAGATCGGAGAGGTTGATCGGGGCGGCCTGCAAGAAGACGCCGCGGTCGCGCTTTTCGATGAGGTAGGCGAATTCGCTCTTCTGGCGAGCCATGATCGTGGCCAGGTTCAGCTTGATCTCGGTGCAGCGATCGGCGAGTCGCCCGCCCGCCTCGCCCAGCTCCGAGAGCGTGGCGACCGCCTTGTGCAGGTCACTCAGCGCGTCTTTGACCTGGATTTGGGCCTCGGCGATCTTCTCCGATTGCGAGCCGTCGAGGACCCTTTCGAGCGCGTAGCGCCCGTCGTAGAGCCCGAAGGAGACGAGGTTGAAGAAATCCGTATAGACCGTCGACAGATCGCCGATCGCCGCGTCGACGTCGGCGTCGTCGATGTCTTCGCTGTCGAGGGTGCGCCGGATGTCGCCGATGAGCTCTTTGAAGCGGTAATTGGAGACCTGCAGCCCAAAATAAGATGTGGCCACGTCCTCGAGGTGATGGGCCTCGTCGAAGATGACCGCGTCGTATTCGGGCAAGATCTCGCCGAAGCCGATGTCGCGAAGCGACAGGTCGGCGAAGAAGAGGTGGTGGTTGACCACCACGATATCGGCCTCCTGGGCGCGCTCGCGGGCGTCGAAGATGAAGCAATCGTCGAAGTGCGGGCATTTGCTGCCCAGGCACCCCTCCGAGCCGACCGATAGATCGCTCCAGGCGGGATAGTCGTCGGGGAGCCCCTCGATCTCGGCGCGGTCGCCGGTGGCGGTCTGGGTCGCCCAGCTCATGATCCGTGGCCAATATTTGGCGTCCTCGCGGTTGCGAAAACGCGGGTTGTTGCGCATCTCGTCGAAGCGCTGCAGGCATAGATAATTGCGCCGGCCCTTGAGTTGGACGGTCTGGAAGGGCCGGTGCCAATGCTCCTGCAAGAATGGCAGATCTTTTTCGAAGAGCTGGCCCTGCAGCGCCTTGGTGCCGGTGCTAACCACCACGCGCTTGCGCGAAAGCAGCGCGGGCACCAGGTAGGCCAGCGTCTTGCCGGTGCCGGTGGCCGCCTCGACGATCAGCGACTTTGACCAGCAGCAGTTTCAGCCGGTGCTGGGCGAGCGCGTCGTCGACCGCGCTGGCCATGGCGACCTGCTGCTCGCGATGCTCATAGCGAGCATGCGCGCGGCTAAGCATTCCGTCCGAGCCGAAAATGTCGTCGATGTTTTTCATGAGGCAGGGGTTCAGGGGTCCAGGGGTCCAGGGGTCCAGGGCGCTGATTTCGCTGATTCCGCTGATTCCGCTGATTCCGCTGATTCGCTGATTCCGCTGATTCGCTGATT
>CAYLTX010000101.1:0-23595 GCA_964386725.1 uncultured Bradymonadales bacterium
AGAACCAAGAACCAAGAACCAAGAACCAAGAACCAAGAACCAAGAACCAAGAACACCCCAACAGGCAGCCAGTTCACAATCAATCATCCAGCCAAAGCGAATCACAAACTTTGCAAATAAACCTCCAGATATACGTGGCGCAGCCGCAAAAAGGGCATTTCCGGGCGTCGATTCCGTTCGTGGACGCGCTGGCGCAGCCCGTCGAGGGCTCGAGCCCGGCCCAGCTCAAAGAGGAGCTGATGTTTCAGGCGCTGGAGCTGGTCCACGGCGGGATGAACCCGGCGCAGCTCGGGGTGTTGTTGCCGCCGAAGTCCGCGCAGATGGTCAACGTCTGGCTCGAATTCGAGCGTCAGGTCGACCCGTCGCGGCCGCCGGTGGCGATGAGCGCTTGGACGCACGTGATCGCCGGCAGGCTCGAGGGCGATGATAACGTCCACGTTTGGATTCCCACCGTGCCCGGCGAATGCTTCGCGATCGCCGGCATGGAGGACGTCTACGAGGCGGCGCGCAATTGGGTGGTCGAGTGGGCCGACGAGAACGACGTCACCGACCTGTCGGTGCTCGCCGCCGATCATCCGGCGCGCCTGGAGCGCCTGGAGGTCGATCTAGGCTTTCCGTCGGCCGACCCGCACGCCGAATCCAGCGGACCGCCCGGCGGAAGGCTTCGCCGGCCGGAGGCCCTCAGCCAAGTGGCATCGAACCTGACCCATCGCGCCGAGGACGGCGGGCTTCGCCGCGCCTACGGCCGCCGCGAGCTCGTCGACGAGCTCGTCGAGGTGCTCACCGCCACCACGCCGGCGCATGTCTGCCTGGTCGGGCCGGCCGGCGCCGGGAAGTCCGCCACCATCGAGGAGGCCACCCGGCAGACCTTCGAGCTCCAACAGGCCTACCAGCAGCGCCGCGACGTGTGGCAGACCGGTGGAGACCGGATCATCGCCGGCATGAGCATCATCGGCCAATGGGAGCAGCGCGCCGAGGCGATCTGCGGCGAGCTCGCCGAGCGCGGCGACGTGCTGGTCGTCGACGACCTGCTCGGCCTGGTGCGCGCCGGCAAGACCTACGAGGGCGAGTCCAACGTCGCCCGCTTTATGGAGCCGTACCTCGAGCAGGGCCGCTTTAGCGTCATCGCCGAGGCCACCGAGGCGACCTTCGAGGTCGCCAGGCTCGAGGCGCCGGGCTTCGTCGAGCGTTTCCGGCGTATCCAGGTGCCCGCCCTCGATCGCGAGCAGACCCTGGGCGTGCTTACTGACTTGGTGCGCGCGCTCGAGGCTCAGCAACGGGTCCGCTTTACCCCCGACGCGGTCGAGGCGATCTTGCGCCTCTCCGGGCGCTACCTTCGCCAGGAGGCATTCCCCGGCAAGGCCGTGCGCCTGACCCGCCAATGCTTTACGGGGGCGGTGCGCCACCTCACCGACGAGTCGCGCACCGAGGCTCGCATCGATCCGGACCTGGTCGCCGAGGTCGTCCACCGCCAGACCGGCCTGCCGCTCAGGCTGCTGGTGCCCGCGAGGGGCCGGGCGCCCGGGGCGGTCAAAGATGCCTTCGAGAGCCGCGTCTTCGACCAACCCGAGGCCACTGACGTGGTCACCTCGCTGGTCGTGGCCACCGAGCAGGGCATGACCGATCCCACGCGACCGCTGGGCAGCTTCTTGCTCATCGGGCCGAGCGGCGTCGGAAAGACCGAGACCGCCAAGGCGCTGGCCGCCGAGCTCTTCGGCGGCAGCGACCGCCTTGTGCGCTTTGATATGAGCGAATTTAGCGAGCCGGCCGCCGCGACGCGCCTCATCGGCACCTCCCAGGAGCCCGACGGCGAGCTGACCGGCCGGGTGCGCATCCAGCCGTTTTGCGTGCTCCTCTTCGACGAGGTCGAGAAGGCCCACGCCTCGGTGCTCGACTTGCTCCTGCAACTCTTGGGCGACGGTCGACTCACCGACGCCGCCGGGCGCACCGTCGACTTCTGCAATACGGTCGTGCTGATGACCTCGAACCTCGGCTCGGACAGCGAGGAGCGGTGGATGGGCTTCACCGAAAAAGGCGAGCGCGACCGCAGGCTGCACTATCGGCGCGCCGCCGAGGAGTTCTTTCGCCCCGAGCTGTTCAACCGCATCGATCGCGTGGTGCCGTATCGGCCGCTGTCGGCCAATACGCTCAGGCGCATCGCCCGGCGCACGCTGCGCGAGCTGCTGGAGCGGCGCGGGCTTCGCCAGAGCCAGATCATGGTCGACGTCGACCGCAGCCTGGTCGAGCACCTCGTCGGCGGCGTCGTCGATCGGCGCTACGGCGCGCGCACCCTGGCGCACCGCATCGAGCAGAAGCTGATCACGCCGCTGGCCCGCCGGCTGGCCGCGCGCGGCCAGGGCGACGAACTCACCCGGGCGGTGCTGACTCCCAGTGACGCAGAGGCGAGTGACGACGGTGAGATGGATCTGGAGCTGCGCACGCTCGAGCGCGCTGTGCGGCGGGCCTCGAAGTCACGCGGCGCCGAGCTTTTCATCGAGCCCGGCGACGGCGAGTTGCTCGAGGGCGCGGCCCAGCGCGTGCGCGACCGGCTCGAATATCTCGTCGAGGGGCTCGATGCCTTCGAGAATAGCGAGCAGAAGCAACGCATCGACGCCACCTACGAGACCGCGTTGGCCGAGCTGAATCGGCGCGCGTCGACCGGTGAGGCGATCTCCAACGACTTGGCCGAGCGCGTGCGCCAGCGCGAGATCTTCCGCGAGCAGTTCCGCGAGCTCGCCCGCCAGATCGAGGCGCTGGTCGACCCCGAGCAGACCGGTGAGCGCGGGCTGCCCGAGCTCGAGCAATTCGACAAATCCGAGCTGCACCGCTGGAGCGAGCGCGTCGGCCGGCTCTTCGGCAAGATGACCTGGGTGCGCTGTCAGATGCGCGCGCTCTCCGGGGCCGACGCCGACTCCGGCACGCTGGTCATCGAGGGGCTCTCCGGGGATTTCAAGCCGCTGCTCGGGCGTTGGCGAGATTGGCTCGAGGGGTTCTCCGCCGGCTACGACGTCAATTTAGTGGCCGCCGCGTGGACCCGCGATGGCTGGCGCGAGTTGAGCGAAGCTGACGACCTCACCGGGGCCAGCGCGCTGGCCGTCTCGGCCGAGCATCCCGGCACGGGCGCGGCCTTCGAGATGCTCTCGGGTTATATGTGGGCACCGCTTCCGCCGTCTCACGGCCACCACGGTCTGGTTCTGGTGAGTGGACGGGACCAGGGAACCTCCGATGTCTCGGCGCTCATCGACGAGCTCGACAGCCAGGGCGGCGGCGCCTCGGAGGGCGAAGGCCTGCGCATCGAGTATATCTTGCGAGACAGCCAACTCGAGGTGCCGTCGATCGGTCACACGTTGACCGTGCCCGAGGCGCGCGGCGGCATGGCCGAATTCACCGCCGAACTGCTCTTCAGTCGGCTGGCGGCGACATACGGGGAGTTGGACGACGAGTTATCCGAGGTCGACACCTCGACGGACACCGCCTCTTTGGAGGTCACATGACCAAGCGCACCCTCGAGCTCGACATCCTGCTCGACGTCCGCGACGACGGCGTGCTCGCCTATCTCTTTGGCGAGGATGCCATCGCCGCGGCTGCGGACACGGCCGACGACGCGCTCGAGCGCATCCGCCAATTGGTGGGCAAAGTCGCCCCGGTCCAGCCGTGGCGCTTTTCTGCGAAGCGAGCAAAAGGCCATGGCGGGGGCAATGGAGCAGGCAATGGATCAGGCGATAAGCCTCCGGCCAAGCTCTCCATGCTGCGCTTCGATCTGCCGGTCGCCAACGGCCTTCGCATCCTGTCGGTCGAGGTCCAACTGGCCGCCGCCACCCGGCGCACCGACGACGGCCTCGAGGTCTTTTTACCGGAGGTGCCGCTCGGATTCTCCGTGGCCGAGCCCTCGCAGCTCGAGGTCGCCGCCCGCGAGCGACTATGCGACCACTTCGGGCTCGAGCAACGCCTCGACGAGCTTCGCACATTCATCAGCGCCGGCCAGGAAAGCAGCCCGAGCCGAAGCTTCGAGGTGCGGCGCGTCGAGGTCGACGTCGAGCTGGCCGCCGCCCCCGGCCAAGACGCCGACGCCGACAACGTCACCACCTTGGAGGCGGTCGGTGAGCCGTTGCACCTGCGCCTGGACAAAAAGGACGCCCCGCGCGCCTTCGAGCGAAGCGCCGAGGTCGACACCCTCCTGAGCTATCTATCCGACGAGTGGGAGCGAAGCGTCCTGCTGGTCGGGCCGCCCGGCGTGGGAAAGACCGCCATCGTCCATGACGCCGTGGGTCGTATGATCTCGGGCAAAGCCCCCGAGGCACTCGAGGATGCGCGCGTCTGGCAGGTCAGCGGCGGGCGCCTGATGGCCGGGATGCGCTACCTCGGCCAGTGGCAGGAGCGCGTCCTCGACGTGATCAGCGAGGTCCGCCGGACCGGCGCGATCCTCTTCGCCGACAACCTCGTCGAGCTGCTCGAGGCCTCCGGAAACGAAAAGTACGCCGAGGGCATCCCGGGGCTTTTGCTGCCGCATATCACCTCCGGGGAGCTCGTGTTGATCACCGAGGCCCGCCCGGAGCAGTTGGCCCACGTCGAGCAGCGCCAGCCGAGTTTTTTGCGCGCGCTCAGGCGACTGCCCGTCGAGCCGATGAGCTCGGCCAAGACCGACGCGGTGCTCGAGCGGGTCAGCTTCCGTCTGGGCCGACAGCACGGCGTGCGCCTGTCGGACGACACGCGCCAATCGATCATCGAGCTGACCGGGCGCTTCCCGGACGCCGGCGCCGCGCCCGGGCCGGCCGTCGACCTGGCCGAGCGCATGGCCCGATCGCACCGCAACAAAGGCATCAAAGGCGAGGGCGACGAGCGCGCCATGCTCCAGCCCGCCCACGCCATCGACGCATTTGCCTCGCAGACCGGTCTGCCGCGCGAGTTGCTCGACGCCGGCGCCGACTTCAGCGTCGAGCGCATCGAGCGCTTCTTCGAGGACGCCGTCTTCGACCAGCCCGAGGCGACCGAGGCGATGGTCGATCTGGTCTCGGTCATCCGCGCCGGGCTGAACCCGCCCGATCGTCCCTTCGGCAGCTATCTATTTTTGGGACCGACCGGTGTCGGAAAGACCCAGACCGCCCTGACGCTCGCCCGCTATCTATTCGGCAGCGAGGACCGGCTGCTACGCTTCGATATGAGTGAATATCAAGACCCGTGGTCGGCCGCGCGGCTTGTGGGACGCTACAAAGGAGAGCAGGGCGATCTGGTGCGCAAGGTGCGCCAGCAGCCCTTCCAGGTCATCTTGCTCGACGAACTCGAGAAGGCCCACGCCAGCGTCTTCGATCTGCTCTTGCAGGTGATGGGAGAGGGCCGCATCACCGACGCGCTCGGCCAGACGGTGCCGATGACCGGCTCGGTGATCATCATGACCTCCAACCTGGGCAGCGAAGGCCCGGAGAGCCTGGGCTTCGACGCCTCGAAATCGCGCGCCGAGGTCGAGCGCCAGCACTTTATGAGCGCGGTGGAGGCGTTCTTCCGCCCGGAATTCGTCGGCCGCATCGATCGGGTGATTCCGTTTCGCTCGCTGGGACGCGCCACGGCCAGCCGACTGGTCGAGCGCGCCCTCGAAGAGGCGTTCTCACGCGAGGGCCTCGCGCGGCGAAATATCACCGTCAGCGCCACGGACGAGGTCATCGACCACCTCATCAGCGTCGGCTTCGACCAGCGCTACGGCGCCCGCCCGCTGCGCCAGGCGGTCGAAAACCACATCACCGCCACCCTCGCCGACTTTCTGTCGCAGCAGGGCGAGCTCGCCGATGTCGAGCTGGTCTTCGCGCTGGTCGACGGCGTGCCGAAGTTGCGCCAGACTCGCCGAGCGTAGCGACGCTCGGATGTCGCACGCCCGCACGCCTTGTCGATCTTTGAAGCGTGCTTAACATCTCCACGTCGTACGAAATGGTGCCGCTTTTGGAAGCTTGCACAGCAGTGTCGCGTCTCGCCGCGCTGTGCCGAGGTGGTCTTTGTTTGACGTGATCGGCAGGTCGAACTGCCGATGCACGTAGATTTGTGGCGTTTTCCCTCCAGTCATTTGGCGCGACCCAAGTTGGCGCGACCCAAGTTGGCGCGACCCAAGTTGGCGCGACCCAAGTTGGCGCTACCCAAGTTGGCGCTACCCAATAAGCGCGAGTCGCTCGATCTGGGGCAATCGGCCCCCTCTCCGCTCTCCCTTATCCCACTGGAGGATATGTCATGACAAAGTACGCCTTTCCGAACACAGACGGATCGATCGTTCAGTTTAAATCTCGCTACGAGAACTTCATCGGCGGCGAATGGGTGCCGCCCGTCGAAGGTGATTATTTCGACAACGTCACGCCGGTGACCGGCCAGGCGTTTTGCGAAATCCCGCGCTCGACGGGCAAGGACATCGAGATGGCGCTCGACGCCGCCCACGGCGCCAAGGACGCCTGGGGCAAGACCAGCCCGGCCGAGCGCGCCCAGGTCCTGAACCAGATCGCCGACCGCATCGAGGACAACCTCGAGATGTTGGCGGTGGCCGAGAGCTGGGAGAACGGCAAGGCGGTGCGCGAGACCCTCAACGCCGACCTTCCCCTGGCTGTCGACCACTTCCGGTATTTCGCCGGCTGCATCCGCGCCCAGGAAGGCTCGATGGCCGAGCTGGACGAAAATACCGTCGCCTACCACGTCAAAGAGCCGCTGGGAGTCGTCGCTCAGATCATCCCCTGGAACTTCCCGCTGCTGATGGCCACCTGGAAGCTCGCCCCTGCGCTGGCGGCCGGAAACTGCGTGGTGCTCAAGCCCGCCGAGCAGACCCCCTCGACGATCCTCAAGCTCATGGAGCTTGTCGGCGATCTGCTGCCTTCGGGCGTCGTCAACGTGGTCAACGGCTTTGGCGCCGAGGCCGGCAAGCCGCTGGCCTCCAGTGACCGCATCGCCAAGGTCGCCTTCACCGGCGAGACGACCACCGGCAGGCTCATCATGCAATACGCCTCCGAGAATATCGTCCCGGTGACTCTGGAGCTCGGCGGCAAGTCCCCCAACGTCTTCTTCGACGACGTCATGCGCGAAGACGACGCCTTCTTCGAGAAGTGCCTGGAGGGCTTCGCGATGTTCGCCCTCAACCAGGGCGAGGTATGCACTTGTCCGTCGCGCGCGCTGGTGCAGAAGTCGATCTACGGCGAGTTCATGGAGCGCGCCGTGGCTCGTGTCGACGAGATCAAGGTCGGCAACCCGCTGGACACCAACACGATGCTGGGCGCTCAGGCCTCGCGCGACCAATACGAAAAGATCATGTCGTATATGCAGGTCGGACGCGAAGAGGGCGCCAAGGTGCTCACAGGCGGCGGCCGCGCCGAGCTCACCGGCGAGCTCTCCGAGGGCTTTTACGTCCAGCCCACGGTCTTCGAGGGCTCCAACGAGATGCGCGTCTTCCAGGAGGAGATCTTCGGGCCGGCCCTGTCGGTGACCTCCTTCGACGACTACGACGACGCCGTCGCGATCGCCAACGACACCCTCTACGGGCTCGGCGCCGGCGTGTGGACCCGCGACCAGAACACCGCCTACCGCGCCGGACGCGCCATTCAGGCCGGACGCGTGTGGACCAACTGCTACCACCTCTATCCGGCCCACGCCGCCTTTGGCGGCTACAAGCAGTCTGGGATCGGTCGCGAGAACCACAAGATGATGCTCGACCACTACCAGCAGACCAAAAACCTGCTGGTCAGCTACGACGAGAACCCGATGGGCTTTTTCTAGAGCTGGGATAGCCACATGCTGAGCTGATACATGCTGAACTGACAAGTGGGGTGACACCGAAGTGAGATTCAACATTCGGCGAGGATAACGCCGCCAGATTCGAATGCGAACCCCGCAGGCGATGCAGCGCATCGTCGAGGAGTGAGCGTCGAAGCTGGTGGTGTTAGACCGGTGAAGGTGAATCGAATCTCGGTGTCACACCACTAGAGCAGGGCGCCGACTCAGGCGTCCTGCTCCTGTCCTTCGAGTCCCCTTCGAGCCCGAGGAACACCGATGACCACCCATGTCTCACGCGTCGACGCCACCGACGAGGCGCGCAAGCTGATTCGCAAGCTCGCCGCCCAGCACGGACCGCTGCTCTTCCACCAGTCCGGCGGCTGCTGTGATGGCAGCTCTCCGATGTGTTATCCCCGCGGTGACTTCAAGATCGGCCAGCGCGATGTCCTGCTCGGCCACATCGAGGGCTTCCCGGTCTATATCGGCGGGCAGCAATACGAGAAGTGGAAGCATACTCACCTGACGCTGGACGTGGTCCCCGGTCGCGGCGCCGGCTTTTCACTCGAGGCGCCTGAGGGGGTGCGGTTTCTGACTCGATCTCGGCTGTTCACCGACGAGGAGCGCGACCGCCTCGACGAACCGCACCGAGGCCCGACCGACGCGCCGTAGACCCGCCGCCAGCTAGCCACTCTACGTACTGGATATGAACTGCGTACTGAATATGAGTCACAGAATATGAACAAGCAGTTCTCCACCGCGTGCGAGCGCAATCGCGAGCGCCGACTTCGACGTCGAGCGCATCGAGCACTTCTTCGAGGACGCCGTCTTCGACCAGCCCGAGGCGATGGGCGATCGGGTCTTCGCGCTGGTCGACGGCGTGCCAAAGCTCATGCAGGAGACGGCTCAGTCGGCCCAAATGGCCTCACGGTGAGCTTCAATTTCCCGAGAGGAGCCTTTCGATAAGCGGAACGTAGTGGAGCGCCGCCCCCTGCTTTTTAAGGGGGCCTTTGTAGCCGCGTGGTGACCGGAGGCCCCGCCTTTTGGCGCCGGAGGGAGCCCGCGGATCTCGAGCAGAACAGAAGCCAGCCTCAATCTCCACTCAATCGTCATCCGAATCACTCACGAACATCCCCAAAAACCAACTCACCACAGACACCACCAACGCTCCCCAAAGCGCCGGCCAGAACCCGCTGATCGTCAGCGTGTCGACCATCCACGCGGTCAAGGCGAGCAAACCGGCGTTGATGACCAGGGTAAACAGTCCCAGCGTCAGGATGATGAACGGGAAGCCGAGCACCTTCGCGATCGGCTTGAGCACGGCGTTGACGATGCCGAAGACCAGCGCGACGAGGATCACGCCGCCCGGGCTTCCCATATCGAGGGTCATGCCGCCGACGACCTCGGCGGCGGCCCAGATGGCGACGGCATTGACGAGCAGACGAACGATCAGCTTCAACATATCGGTACCTCGCGCTTACTTCGCTGTGATGGGGCGCTCCCTAGAACAGAGCCTCGCCCTCGGAGTGCCGAACATGTGCGCGCCACCGTCGCAGTTCAAGTAGCGAGCGCGCTCAATCTGTTTCCGTCGGATCGACTCGCTCGGCGTCGGGGTCCCAATCGACCCGATCCATGATCGCGCGATGCTCCTCGGAGCCGAGCAGCGATCGCCAATTGTCGTAGCGACGCCAGGGCCGGCGCTGGTTGCCGAGCATGGTGCGCTTGAGACGGCGCACACGCTCGGCCGCCCGGAGCAGCCGCTCGAGGTCCTCGTCGCTCGACTCGGCCATCTCGACGAGCTTTTGATGCGCGCGCTGCCACTTCTCTTCGGTGTGGCAGATCAAAAAGATGTCCACGCCGGCTCGCAGGCCCAGCTCGATCATCTCCTCGATCTCGTAGCGCTCGGCCACCGCCTGCATCTCGAGGTCGTCGGTGATGACCACGCCATCGTAGCCCATTTGCTCGCGCAGCAAGTCGCCGATGACCGCCTTGCTCAGCGTGGTGGGATGCTCGGCGTCGAGCGCCGGCAGCAGCATATGGGCGGTCATGAGCATCGGGATATCGGCGCTGATCGCGCGCCGAAACGGCTCGAGCTCGACCCGGTCGAGCCGGCTCATATCGTGCTTGAGGGTGGGCAGATCGAGGTGGCTGTCCAAGAGCGTGTCGCCGTGGCCGGGAAAATGCTTGCCGCACGGCAGCACTCCTGCGGTGTGATGGCCCAGCAAGAAGGCGCCGGCCGCCCGCGAGACGGCCTCCGGCGTGGAGCCGAAGGCGCGGTCGCCGATGATCGGGTTCAACGGATTGGTGTCGACGTCGAGCACCGGCGCGAAATTCAGGTTGAAGCCCAGCGCGCCAACCTCGGTGGCGATGACCTCGGAGACCTCCGAGATCAGCCGCTGGTCGCGGCTATCGCCGACCGCGCGCATCGGCGGAATCGGCGTCAGCGGCTCTTTGAGGCGCACCACGCGGCCGCCCTCCTGATCGACGGCCACGAACGGCGCCTCGGGCGCATCGGCGGCCAGTTGATGCACCCGCTCGTTGAGCGCGCAGACCTGCTCGACGGTGTCGACGTTTCGCCGAAATAAAATCACCCCGCCGATGGTGCCGTCGCCCAGCGCCCGGGCGATGGCCTCGGGCGGTTCCTCGGTCGCCCCCTCGAAGCCGACGACCAGCAACTGGCCGGCGGCTTCGTGGATGTCCCGATCGGTGAGGTCGTCGAGGGTATTGGCGATGGTGGTGGTCACGAGATCATCTCCTTCAATGTATCGTTAGTGGTGCCCGAGGCTCCCCGTGGGTGCGCCCCCCCGGTCGCGCCTTCGGCGCAACCGGCGTCGGCTTATCCACGGCTACGGTTCGGTCCCAGCTATAGCGATCATATGGGTAAATCGATTCGCCCGTACGCGCGGCTCTCACGAAACCAAACCATAACTGGGGGTAAGTCCAGCCGAGTCGCCACCCGGCGACTCGGCGAGACGCACCCCCAGAGAGGGTCGCCGCTCGCACATCCTCATCACTCCACACACATCACACATACACACGAGACGGTCGCCGCTCGTCACATTCTCATCACGCCCAAACCCATCACTCCGCCCGGGTGACCGCTCGCGGGTCGAGAATATCGCGCAGGCCGTCGCCCACGAAGTTGATGCTCAGGACGGTGATCATGATCGCCACCCCCGGAAAGATCGCCAGGTGCGGGGTCAGCAAAAAGTACGACGCCCCCTGGTCGAGCAGCGCCCCCCAGCTGGGCACACCCTGGGGGCCGAGCCCCAAAAAGCTCAGCGCTGCCTCCGCCAAAATGGCCCCGGCCACCCCGAAGGTCGCCTGCACGATGACCGGCGCGAGGATATTGGGGACGATCTCGCGAAACAGCGTGCGCCGCGTGCGGAATCCCAGCGCCCTCGACGCCTCGACGTAAGCCCGCTCGCGCTCGGTGAGCACCTGGCCGCGCACCAGACGCGCGTAGCCCGCCCATCCGGACACTGACAGTGCCCCGATGACCGCCGGGATACTCGGCTCCTGGGTGATGAAGATAAGCAGAATCGCCAACAAGATCCCCGGAAAGGCCATCAAGATCTCGGTCAGGCGCATGATCACCTCGTCGATCCAGCCGCCGAAATACCCGCTGATCGAGCCCATGAAGATCCCCACCGTCGAGCAGATCGCTACCACGGACAACCCGACAATGACGGCCACGCGCGTGCCGTAGATCATCTTGGTCAACACGTCGGCGCCGTTCTCGTCGGTGCCCAGCCAGTGGCGCGCCGATGGTCCCTCGAGCTGGCGGGCGACGTCGACGTATTCGAGGCTATACGGGGAGATCGCCGGCGCAAAGACGGCCACCAACAAGACCACCACGAGCATCCCCATGCCCAACCAGGCCAGGGGGCCCAGGTTATTGCGGCGGTCGACGAGAAGTTTGACGATCCAATTCATGGAGTTCTTCGAGGCAGTGTTGCTCGTTGGTCAATCGTAGCGAATACGCGGGTCGACCCAGCCGTAGAGTAGGTCGACGAGCAGGTTGACGACCACGTAGGAGAACGCGATGAAGATCACGCAGCCCTGCACGATCAGGTAGTTGCGTGACTCGATGCCGCTGAGCAGCAGCGTGCCCAGGCCCGGCCGGGCAAAGATCTTCTCGACGATGATCGCCCCGCCCAGCAGCGCGCCGAATTGCAGCCCGAGGATGGTCACCACCGGGATGAGCGCGTTGCGCAGCGCGTGTTTGACGACCACGGTAAAGCCCGAATTGCCCTTGGACTTGGCCGTGCGCACGTAATCTTGGTTGAGCACTTCGAGCATGCTCGACCGGGTCATCCGGGTGAGCTTGGCGGCCAGAGCGGTGCCCAGCGTGATCGCCGGCAGGATTAACGCAGACAAGCCGGTGACCTGGCTGCCCGGGTTGGGTAGCGCCTGCAGGGTCAAGCTGAACGCAATGAGCAGCATCGGCCCCAGCCAAAAATTAGGTATAGATATCCCCAATAAGGCGAGCACCGCGGAGCCATTGTCGATCCACGAATACGGCTTCAAGGAGGCGGCGATGCCCAGGGGCAGGGCGATCAAAAGCGCCACGGCGAGCGCCGCCAGCGCCAGCTGAAAGGTCGCCGGGATATTCGCCACCAGCTTGTCGGTGACGGTCACCCCGCGCTCGTCACATAACTCTCCCAGAGTGCCGTCTGCGACGTCACCCCAGAATAGCCCGTATTGCTCCCACAGCGGCTTGTCCAGGTTCAGGCATTCCCTGAGCGCCTGTTTGTCGACCTGCAGCGCCTGCTCACCGAGGATGGACTCCACCGGGTCGCCTGGCACGGAGCGAAGCACGAAGAAGACGAGCGTGACCACCCCCACGATGACGATCACCGAAGCCAGAAGCCGGCGGATGAGAAATGTGGCCATGATAGAACCGAAAGAATTGCGCTCGGTTTAAAAAAGATGCGTGCCCACGCGTGTTGCGCAGCCAGCGCGATGAACATAGTGTTCAGCGCTGGGTTATGTCTAGCGATTAGTTTTCCAAGTGAGTGAATTTCATGCTCTTTGTCATCGATGTGGGCAACACCAACACCGTCTTGGGCGTCTACGAGGACGACCGGTTGGTCAAGCACTGGCGGATTCAGACCTACCAGGGACGCACCAGCGACGAGCACGGCATCTTGCTGCGCGAGTTGTTTCACTTCGCCGGACTCGACCCCGACGCCATCTCGGAGGCGATTATCAGTTGTGTAGTTCCACCCATGGAGCGCGCCCTGATCGGGATGGTCGAGGACTACTTCGAGGTCAGCCCGGCGGTGGTCGGCGACAGCGTCCAGCCATCGATGCCGGTGCTGTACGAGAACCCGCGCGAGGTCGGCGCAGACCGCCTTGTCAACGCCGTCGCGGCCTGGCAGCGCTACCACACCAGTCTGGTGGTCGTTGATTTCGGCACGGCCACGACCTTCGACGCCATCACCGCCGACGGCGCCTATATGGGCGGGGCGATCGCCCCCGGGGTCACCGTCTCCAGCGAGGCACTGTTCCACCACGCCAGCAAACTTCCCCGCGTCGACATCGCCAAGCCGCCCTCGGTCATCGGTCAGACGACCGTCAACTCCATCCAATCCGGCCTGCTCTATGGCTACACCGGCCTGGTGCGCGAAATCGTCACGCGTATGAAGGAGGAGCTCGGCGCCGATACGAAGGTCGTGGCCACCGGAGGTTTGGCACATATCATCGCTCGCGAGACCGACATCATCGACGAGGTCGACAACTTCTTGACCCTCGAGGGGCTTCGGCTGATCTACGACGAGCACCACGAGACGGCGCAATAAAAAAGGCGCTGCTCCCAAGAGCAGCGCCTCTTCATCTGGCGAAGCTTCAATTTCATCTGGCGAAGCTTCAATCTTATTCTTCGTCTTCGCCTGCTTCCTCGGCTTCTTCGCCTTCACCTTCACCTTCGCTTTCTCCGCCGTCTGCGCTCTCGCCGGCATCTCCAGCGTCGGCCTCGGCCTCTTCTTCGGCCTTCTCTTCTTCGGCTTTCTCTTCAGCGAGCTGTTTTTCAGCCTTTTCTTTGGCCGCAGCCTCCTCGGATTTCTCCGGGGCCGTCTGTGCAGCCTCGGCCTCCTCGAATTTCGAGAAGTCGCCCTGGGCGACCGCGCTCAGGTCCGGCCAAAAAGCCACCACCATCAGCGTGGCCACCACGATGCCGAATAACCAGCTCGCCGTGGGCCAAGACTTTCCTTCTTCTTCGAGCTTAAACAGCGCGAAATAAAAGGTGTAGGGCGGAAACAACAGGGTCAGAAGGCCCGGTCCCGTTCCCAATCGGAAGGCGTATTTTGACAGGGCAAACGCCCCGTAGGCGAAGAACCCGACCCCGAGGAGAACAAAAAAGACGGTTATCCCGACGAGAAACATGAAACCTCCGTATAAACCTGCTACGCGTGGAGAATCGCCACACGACGAAGCCCACTCGATTACCGCAAGGGTCTGAAACTGTCAATCTTGTGAAGACCTTCGGCTGCGCGTGCCTCGAGTCTATTTCTCACGAGGAAATCAGTCTCGAGGTGAACTTATCTCAAATAATTCGTCTCGATGTACTACACGCATGGCCTCGATTTTGACGAACACTCTGGTACCACGCAGCGACCCATGTGGCAAAACCCTTATATCGTCGAGTGAACTGCCCGGGAAGGCGGGCCGGTCAGCCGGGGCTCGTCTGGGATCCGATGAGCGGGTAATGAATAGCCATTCAGTCTTGTCGGCGCCACGGCTTTTCCACTATATTGAGCCAGTCTATGATCGTCGAGCTTCTACGCTCGACTGCGCTCACCAGTCTCGCGCGTCGGGAATGCCCTCAGTGCCGAGTTTGTAACCCATTTGATTGTTTGATTACACTGCGGAACCTGACCAACCACGTTTTTTTCTCCTCCAGAGTCTATCAGACATGTCCGCACGCAACACATTCGCGGCTACACGACGCTCCCATGCCATTATGCAGTGGCTCCAAAATGGGGAAGATGTCACCATTCAGCGTGTCATCGACAATTTCGACATCAAATACCCGCAGGCCCGAGAGGATCTGAAACTCCTCGAAGAGCTCTATGGCTTGTCGACCCACCGCGACGGACGGGTCAAGGTGTGGACGTGGGCGGGCTTCGATCCCGACTACGTCTCGGTGGCCACCGCGGCCGCCCTCGAGCTGGGCTCGATCGCGCTGGACGTCTTTAGCGACACTCCCTACCGCAGCGAGATCGAGCGGCTGGCGAACCACTGTCGCAACCGCGTCGGTGAGCGCCAGCGAGAGCGCCTCGACCGCGTCTCCGGAGCCCTGCACCTGCGGCGCACCTGGTTGCCGGTCGACGAAGAGTTGATGACCGGCCACGTCGAGACGATCCTCGACGCGGTCTTTCACGACCGCCGATTGGCCATGGTCTACGAACGCTCCGACGGCGAGGTTCGCCACTACGTGACCCTGCCCCGAAAGCTGGTGTGGTACGCCGGAAGGCTGTGGCTGTTGGCTCAGCATGAAGATCGCCTGAAACTCTTCGACGTCGCCGGCATCGAGAAACTCGAAGGGGTCGACGCGCCGGCTGCCAACCAAGATCAAGCAGACGCAGACGACGCCCCGGCTCCCCCGTTATTGGACGATGATGAGGACCTGCGAGATTATTTTGCCAACGCCTTTGGCATCTACGCTCAAAACTATCCGGTCGCCGACATTCACCTCGAGGTCTCGGGCTCCTGGGCGAATTACCTGCGCCGCTACCAAGTCCACCCCTCACAGCAGATCGAAGAGGGATCGGAGACCCTCCACGTGTACTTCCACATGGGGTTATGCCCCGAATTCAAGTCTTTTCTGCTCGGTATGATCCCCAACGTGCGCGTGCACTCACCGACCGAACTCGCCGAAGAACTCGACGAGACCGTTCAGATCTGGTTGGAAGAGGCCGAAGAATCTACTGCTCAACCCGCCACCTGATCAACGCGTCAGCCTCGAAGCTGATCTCCCAGCTTATTCTGCCCTGCGGCGAAGAACCCTCGATGTCGAGCACCGTCTTGGAGCGGCCGCGTCGCAGCGATGGGCTAGAAAACGTCTGGCTGGTATTCTCGCTCAGCGCCTGGGCGAGGCGGTCGGTATCGACCACCCGCCATTGCGGCCGGTGGAACCGATCCAGCACCTCGACTGCACGCCGGGCGGCCTCCTGATCGAGGCTGTCAAAGGTGGCGTCGAGGTAGCGCTCGACCGCCTTTCGGCTGGCCAGCGGCGCAAACCCTCCGGTATCCCGCAGGTAGACGATCCCGACCGTGCCGTCGTCTCGAACTGCTGCTGACTGGGGACCTCGGCCAAAGTCGGGGACCCAGTCCTCACCGATGGTGAAGATGATAGCGGCGTCCTCGACGGACACTGGCGTGATCGTCGCGGCGATTTCGGCAAACGGCACGTCGCCGAGCATGACCCAATACTCCGACCACAATTCGCCGAGCTTCGCGGCCAGAGCTTCTTCCAGGAGCTCTTTGGTCGGATCGATATAGTGATACGCCAACGTCAAAGACGTGCTCTTATGGCTGGCTTGCTCGGCCTGTCGGGCGAGGACCTCCAGGTGTACGTCGTCTTTGTCCTCGGCGTCCATCCAGCGACTGACCACCGCGAAAGGCTCGAGGCGCGCATCGCCCAACTCGAGGTAGGTCTCGCTCGGCGGAGAATTAAACCGCCAGGTCGCGTCGTAGGTATGGACCAGGCACTCGCCCACAAACGTCGCCAGGGCTACTTCTTGGACTTTGTCGAAGCCGGCCCGGTCATCGAAGATGCGCGTAACCGGCGGCATTTGGTCGAGCAGTCCGTCTCGGCAGTTCAACTCCATCTGGGCGATGCTCTCCGGCTGCATCACCCAATTGCCACCCTTGTCCTTTTCGGTGGCCGTCATCAGCCGACGAAGGCAACGCTCCAAAAAGATCTCGGTGAGGATATCGCCCGAGGTAATATAAAAATCCCGTGTGTCGATGCGCGGCGAGCCCTCCAGCACCGAGCCGCGCTCGTTCGATACTCGCGGTACGGTGTCGATGCTGTCGTAACCGGCATCCGAGGGCCACTGGGGCGGGCCCATCTGCTCGAGATGCGCGACCAGGTCTGCGTTGCGCGAGCGCTCGCGCTTGATGACTTCTTTGAGGTCTTTTTGGTTGGCATCGATGCCCGCTTCATTGGCGCTGCCCGTTCCGTTGGCCGCGCGACTCGCTCCGGAGGAGGGCGGCGGCGAAGACGTCCGCGATGGGGAGCGGCTGGGCGTGGCCTGCTGGGCTGAGGATTGCGGGCCTGAGGACTGCGTGGCCGACGATCGGGCCGGCGGTGCCTGTCCAGGCTGCGCGCCGCCGGCGCTGGACGTCCCGCCCGGAGCCGCTTGGCTACTGTAGCTGCCACGAGAGCGGCCCGCTGCCTGGCGTATATATTGCGGCAGCATGGCGTGTGGCGGGTGGCTTCCGCTGGCCAATGACTGCCGGGCGTTGATGGCGCGGCGAGCCTCGGCGAAGAACGTCTGCATGTCCGGAGAAGACTTCGGCACCGAGTAGTCGATCCGATTGACGAACTTCATGGCTGCTTTCTCGGGGATGCGCCCGGCGACATAGGCATCGATCAGGTCGGTGATGACCGTCTGAGTATGCCGGTAGGCATCCCGCTCCGGGTCATCGCCCAGCGCGTCGATAAAGTCGCGCGTTCCTTCATCCCAGCGCCCCTGGCGGACCCGCTGCTCGCCCAAAAGAGAGCGCGCGTAGGCATCGGTGCTCATATCGCGCGCAGCTTGGCTCAGGAAGTTTTCGGCCTGTTGGCGTTTTCCCTGGGCGCTGAGGATCTCGCCCATGAGCATCTGCACGCTGGGCGTCTGCTTTTGGGACAGCGATTCGCGCGCGAGCGTCTCCGCCCTGCGCACGTCTCCCTGATAAAGCGCCACCCGGCTGAGCCCATCGAGCGCCTCACGGGAGCCGCCGTATTGCTCGAAGATGTGCTCGGCGGCAACGAAATTACCCTGAGTAAGCTGCTGCCATCCCTGATTGATCGGCTGGGCCATAACGCTCCTGGGGGGCTGGCCCCCCGCAAGTTGAGTCGGTTCAAAGCTCGCCGGGGTCTCCCCAATCGATGGTCTTGGGGACGGAGTCCGCCTCGCTGTCTTCCAGATAGTCTGCTACGCCGGTTACGCTCGTGTCATAATTGTCGACGGCCAGATGCCCGCCTCCCTGCTCGCCATTTTCCAGCCAGGTGACGTTTCCGAAGTTCGCCTCCCCGTCGATGCCTTCGGCGAGGAAGCATCCATATCCATCGTTTCCGGCGACGACGCTATCTAGGACGTCGACGTTTGTATAGTCGACGAATTGGAGGCCCTCTCCGAGCTGAATCTCGGTCTGGCCGTCCATCGTCATGCGCTGCGAGCCAGTATACATGAACTGGCTGCTCTGACCTAAGAAGGAGATATTCGACCCGAAGACCCCTGCTCCCTGATTGCGGACCACCGTCGACGCGCGCACCTCGAAGTGACCGGTGTGCAGGGACGGATCATTTTGGACCCACAACCCGCCGGCGCCGTTGTCGATGACCAGGCTGCGCTCCACCATAAGGAACGTTTGGTCGTCCTGACCACTTCCCACATTTCGCGCCAATAGGCCGAGCCCGGAGTTTGCGTCAAATTGGACGTCCTGAAAATACCCGCTAGGGACCCCGTGCAACAACGCTCCGTGACCGTAACCCTGTAGATCGGCTACGCCGTCACCGCTGAACGTCTGGTCGGTGGAGAGGGTCTGCGAGAAGTCCGATCCGCCCACGAGCACGTTTCGTCCGCGCGACTCCAGTCCGACCGTGCGGTTTCGATCGAAACTCGAGTCGAGCACGGCGGCCGATGCCCATACGCTGCGCGCGTCCTGGCCGGTTGGCGCGAAATGAGAGTCCGGGAAGAAGTGCGAGTCGGGGAAGAAGTGCGAGTCGGGGAAAAAGTGCGAGTCGGGGAAGAAGTGCGAGTCGGGAAAGAAGTGCGAGTCCGGGAAAAAATGAGAGTCCGGAAAGAACGATTCACCTGAAAAATGTTCATCTCCAGCCAAGAGCGGCGCTGCGGCGAAAATGGTCTGGGAAAACGCCTGGCTGGGTTCGTGGAGGTTGGCGTCTTCGTTGGGATCGAAGGCGGAGTTGGGGAGCCGGCGCGCCTCGTCGGCCTGGGGCGCCAGCGACAAACCGCGCAGATTGCGGCTGATCGTCACCTCGCTCAACCACAGGCGTGAATCGAGCGCATAGACCCCGGGGGCACCGTTGCGATCGATGACCGTATCCTTGGTCAGCCTCAGGTGGCTCTCTTCACTCCAAATGCCCGCCCCGCGACGCGGGCGCTCGGCGGGATCTGACGAGGTCTCCCGGCCGCGGACGTTTTCGATGCGTATATTACGCGTGGCGAGCACGCCGGCGCGAACTTCGACGCCGGCATACTGGCCGTCGTCTTCGCCGACATTCCCGCCGACGATCACGCTGTCCAGGAGCACCGCTCCGTACTCCAATTCGGAGGCCTCCTGGTCATTTTTGGGCGCGGCGAGGATGCCGCGATCTCGGAAGCCGCGTATGAGGCTGCGGTCCAGGCGCAGCGAGGTTCCGCTGGTGTGGACGCCGTGTGCGACCCCCTCGAGGAGCGATTGCACCACCGTGACGCCCGAGCGGTCGCCTTGCGTATCTGTATCGCTCGCCCGAATGGCCGCTTCAGGCATCAACTCGTCAAATGGTGTGCCAATCCGGCTTCGGGCGATCACCGCCGACGCGACGTCCTCGAGCTGCAACAGGGCGCTGGTATTACCCTCTTTGGCACGCTCGTGCTTTGCGGTGATATTTGCCCCGATCAGCGCGAAGGCGTCCGTATCCTCAACCGTGAGCGAACCCTGCGGGCCGAGCACGATAGACACATCCGCGGCACATGGGCTCATCAGGGTGACCGACTCGCCCGATAGCACCAACGGTCTTTGAACGTCGTATTGGCCCGGCAACAGCGAGGCGACCGCCTCCCCCTCGACCTGATTGGCAAAGTCGCCCAGTGACATCGGAGTCTTCGGTGACCGACCGTCCCCGGTGCCGTCGGGGCCTACGTAATAGACGTTGCCGTTGAAATCCGGATTAGTGGGCGCTTCTTCGGGCACATAGAAGAAGCTCTGGCGCTGGCAAGAAGGGAGCCCCGCGGCAATCCCACTGGTCGTGCGGGTATCCGCGCTTGTTGGTGTGGAGCCATCGAGCGCCGCGTCGTCAGTGTCCGCCTCGCAATCAGCTGAAGCCGTACCCGCCGGGCAGATGGGGTGATAACCTGCGCGGCTCTCGGGCTCCCCTCCCACATCGCGATCGCCCGGCTCGGCGCCGTCTGCCGTGTCGGCGCCGTCTACTAGGTCGGTTCCGTCCCCGTTGTTGGTCGACTCGTCGTATCCACCGGCGGGTTCGGTGCTGTCTGCGCTACTGCAAGCTACACTTCCCAGCAGCAAGCCGCACACCAGCAAGAAGACAGTCACGGACGAAGAGCCGGTGTTGGATCGAGACATGCTTGCTCCATATATTATCGTAGACAATTCGAGGCGCTCGATAATCCTGATTTTGCGGATGCGTGCTCACTCACTGTAATGGGTTCCCGGGCACGCTTCAATTGATCAGCCCCCATATCTCTGATGCGCTAACGCTGTGGCTACAGGGACATTGCCAATCGAAAGCCGCGCACGGGATGTCGATAATCTTTCTCGGCGTCCATATGCCAGTCGAGCCGGCACATCAATTCGATGGAGTTAAATGAAGCGCCGTGCACGATTTGGCGATCCTCGCTGGTATCGGCCGGCGTCATCGTCCACTCGATGATATTGCCTGCTAGATCTCTGACTCCATACGGAGAGCGGTCCATCTTGTACTTATGGACCGCAACCGGCATTGGCTTTCCCCGCTCGCTGTCGCGCATGCGGCAAAAGGAAGGGTCGAAGTGATTACCCCAGGGATAGAGTCGCCCATCGACTCCTCGCGCTGTCTTTTCCCACTCATCCGCTGAAGCAAGCCGGTAGGTACGTCCATCGCGCTGGCTGCGCCACCGAGCGTAGGCCAGCGCGTCCTCATAAGACACCATGCAAATCGGCCAATCCAGCTCCCAGGCATCCCCCTCGGCGTCCTCAACGGGAACCGAAAAGTGCCCCTCGTCGTTCACCGGAAAATAGGACTCTCCGTCCTCTATCCGGGGGGCATATTGTAACGCGCGCTGGAGGTCCTCGTCGGCTAAGGCGTTGAGAAACTCCAGGTACTCGCCGCAGGTCACCGGGTACTTCATGATCGCGAAATCGGGCAAATAACGGGTCTGCTCCTCCAGGTTTTGCGGCTGGAGCTCTCCGCTCAGAAAGGTCCCACCGGCGATGACCACGAAATCCTCGGGCACCTGGTCGTCGCGATAAAGCCGCAGATCGAGCGTCTCTTCCTCCATGCGGTCCAGTTTGATCGGCACCTGCAATGTGACATAGCCCGGGGCGTCCAACTCGATGACATAACTGCCATGCTGAATCTGTAGGTTCCGCACCGGCGTTTGGCCCAGATCGGCCTGCTTGCGTTCGACGAGCCTGCGGTTGGCCTCCACGAATTTGTAGAGCGTTGCTGTGGCTGGTTCCGGCGCGGTGAGCACGGTCAATTGGGCGGTACCCTCCAACGGCCGATCGTACCACCCGTCATTGAACTGGCGCACCAATCCTTCAAAATAGGCTGCTCGAGCACGGTCACCTGCCGTTTCTGCCTCGCGGAATCGCTCCCAATATAGGTCGGCCAGCGCGCGGCGGGCCTCGCACATGTCCGGCACATGCCCCAGGGCCTGCCCATAGAGTCGGGTCGCCTCACCGAAGTGGCGCTCGACTTCGACCTGTAAGTCCTCGACGTGCTGCTCGAGCTCCCAGATCTCCTCCTTTTCTTCATGCGACATCCACGAGGGCATATTGAGCTTGTCGTGGCTCAGTTGTTGGAGAGCCTCGGCATAGCGGCGTTGGACCTGCTCATACTCGCCGCGCACCGCGTCGGCCTGTCGCAGCGCTTCGGCGGCCATCGCCTGGCGGCGCTCGCGCTCCTTGACGCCCTCGAGGAATAACTCGAGCTCCTCGGCCATCTCCTGGGCGCTCTGAAACCGTTGGTCGGCAGATTTGGCCAGCGCCTTGAGGCAGATCTCCTCGAGCTCTCGCGGAATCGCCCGCTGCGGCGCGCGCTCGGTGGGCGCCTGCGGCGCCTCCTCGATGACCTTGAAGAGCAGGGAGAGCATGTGGTTGGACTCGAAGACCGGCACCAGCGTGAGCACTTCGTACAGAATCGCGCCCAGGGCGTAGACGTCGGTGCGTTGGTCGATGGCGTCGGTGCGTCCCTGCGCCTGCTCGGGCGACATATAATGGGGAGTCCCCACCAACGCTCCTTCTTCCTCGGTCTGCTGTTGAGACAATGACAACGCCTGAAGCTCGCTGTCGACCACCTTGGCGATCCCCCAGTCGATGACGAAGACCTCGCCGTAACTGCCGACCAGGATATTCTCCGGTTTGAGGTCACGGTGGATGATCCCGTGGTCGTGCGCGTAGTGCACGGCCAAGCAGACTTGGCGCAGGATCGAGACGAGCTGGGTCAACGAATAACCGTGCCCTTCGGCCGCGCTCATCTCCTCGATGATCTGAGCGAGGCTGCGCTCGCGCACCACGCGCATCGTATAATAGGGATCGTCGCTGCTCAGCGCGCCCAAGTCATAGATGGGTATGATGCTCGAGTGCTCGAGCAGGCCGGTGATCTGCGCCTCCTGTAGCAGTCGGCGCCGGGCATTGTCGTCGCCGGCGTCCGGAAGCAGCGTCTTCAGCGCGATATCCCGCCCCAATAATAGGTCGCGCGCGAGGACAACCTGGCCCATACCACCCCGGCCGAGCTCGTCGGCAAACTCGTAGCGCTTCTCATCGGTCAATGAGAGGTCGCACAGGTCGATCTCCGATGTTCCGGGCAAATCGGCCGTGGCGCGCTTTCGGTGTGGAGTATCCAGCGGGGGAGGGGGCTCGGTTAACGTGGCGTCGAAGCCGGTAGACATCTCGCCGGCCAGATTATGGGAACTTGCCGTGTTATAAACGGCGTCATGTACGAGTGTATCCCCCTGGTCGAACTCCTCGAGCAATGTTTGCTTGTCGCCGGTGTTCAGATGCTGCCGCAATTCGGCGAGCTGATCCTCATCGAGATAGCCTCCCTCGCGCAGCAGATCTTCCAGCACCATCGCCTGGCTGCTAGCCCGCGCCACGCAACGCATCAGCGTCGTCAATTCAATAAGCCCTCGCGCGACCGCTAACTGGCCCAACTGGGTTTCAAGCTTCGACAGCATATGCACATCTATGAGGGAGGACGAAATCCGGGGACCTACTTTTTCTGACCCCGTTTGGGGAGTTTGAACGCACCGTTTCCCGAAATTAGGTGAATCTGCACGGTTCGGCGAATGTTAAACCACCGGCCAGACCAACGCAAAGTGCCCTCAGCCCCCCGCATTGGAGGGTGCGCAACAAAATCATAAATACTGGTTGACAGGGCGGCCAAAATCCCTAAACTCGCCGTCCGCGTTCGACGAGCAAGTCGGCTTTTGGCCACACGCTCCTCGACGCCGAGAGTTTTTTGGCTTTCTTTGAAATATCCCTTCGGCCTCGCCAGTTATTGGCAGGAATCGAGAGAGATACGCGGCGTCGACTTGGCGCTCCCTGAAGATAACAGGGAAAGAAACAAAGAAACCTCTTGACAGGCAGAAAGGCAGCATATACATTCTGCCGCCCGTTGACGAAAAGCCTCTTACGAGAGGCGGCAAGTTAATCGGGCTCTTTGACAACAGAATAGGAGTTCAGACAAGACGGCACGTCTTTTGGTCG
>CAYLTX010000102.1:0-23385 GCA_964386725.1 uncultured Bradymonadales bacterium
ATGCGGCGAAAGGGTGATCCGAATCGAGTGGGCCTCGCGTGGGGGGCGCGGCGGCGTAGGCCGCCGCGGGGGTCCTCAGCCACCAGCGAGTTCTACAAACTACACCCCCGGCAACCCCTCCAACGCCCGATGCAGCTCCGAGTTGTGGCCGTCCGGCTCCACCAACCCACAAACAGTCGGCGAGGCGTACACGCCCATCGCCACCATCACCCACCACAGCTTCGCGGCCGGGCCGACCACGGTGCGGCCGGCCAGCGCGTCGCCGCCGCTCAGCCGCAGGTGGACGCCGATGGCGCGGTAGACGCGGCTGGCGACCACGATCGCCAGGCGCGAGCGCGCCGGGATATAGGACAGGCCGCGGTCGGCGCTGCGGTAGTACAATTCGGCGGTGTCGAGCACCTCGCAGACCACCTGGGCGACCTTGTCGCGGTCGGCGCTGCCGTCGAGCAGCTCCTCGGGGGCCACGCTGACCTTCTCGAGGCGCTTGCGCGGCAGGTAGATGCGGCCGCGCCGGGCGTCTTCGAGCACGTCGCGGCAGATATTGGTCATCTGCATCGCCACGCCCAGGTCGATGGCGTGGGCGTAGGCTTTGGGGTCGTCGACGCCGAGCACCGCGCACATCATCAGCCCGACGGTGCCGGCGACCCGGTAGCAATAGCGCAGAAGCTCGCGATCCGAGCGCAGGCAGACCTGGCCGAGATCGCTCTCCACGCCGGCGACGAGCTCGAGCGCGTAGGCCACATCGAGGCCGCGACGCTCGGCGACGTCCAAAAACGCGCGCACCAGCGGTCGCGCATCGGCGGCCCCCTCGAGCTCGCGGCGAAGCGCTCCGAGCTCGGCGCGCGCCTTCTCCTGGCCGATCGTCTCGTCGGCCACATCATCGATCAACCGACACAGCGCGTAGACCACCGCCGCATCGTCCCGGCGCGACGCCGGCAAAAACCACGCCGACCAGCTAAATGACCGGGAATTCTTGGCCAGAACCTGCCGGCTGGCTACTACCATTTTTGTACTACTCGTATCCATACCGCTCATGCACTCGCTCTCTTGCTGGAACCCGCCGCGATAAAATCGGGCCGCGAGGCCAGCTTCGGCACAACTCTCTCGAGCACCTTCGCCGAGGAGATCACCCCCGGCACTCCGGCGCCGGGGTGGACCCCCGCACCTACGAAATACAACCCGTCCACGTCTTTGCTGCGGTTGTGATAGCGGAACCACGCCGACTGGCTCAGCCTGGGCTCCGGTCCGAAACCGGCGCCGGCCTCCGAGCGCAGCTCGTGCTCGAAGTAGTCGGGGGTGACCGAAAAATTGACCGTCATATGCTCGCGCAGCCCGGGCATGTGACGCTCCTCGAGGTGGTCGATGATCCGATCGAAATACGGCTCGGCCTGCTCGCTCCAGTCGATACCGCTATTGTTATTGGGCACCGGCGCGAGCACATAAAATGCGTCGTGGCCTTGCGGAGCCAGCGACGGATCGGTGCACGTGGGCCGGTGCAGATACAGCGAGAAATCCTCGGCGAGCACCTTGCGGTTGAAGATATCGTCGAGCAACGCCTCGTAGCGCGGGCCGAGCACGATCGTGTGGTGCTCGATATCGGGATATTTTTTGTCGGTGCCAAAATAGCCCACGAACAGCCCCATCGATTGCTTGACGCGGTCGACCTTCTTGTCGGTGTATTTTCGCCGGCAGCTCGGGTCGAGCATATGCTTGTAGACCGTCGAGGGATCGGCGTTGCTGACCACCACGTCGCACTCGACGCGCTCGCCGTTTTCGGTGCGCACGGCGATGGCGCGGCCGTTTTCGACCTCGATCTCGTCGACCGGGGTATTCAGCCGAAGATCCACGCCGATATCCGCGAGCAGATCGACCATCCCGGCCACGATCGAGGTGGTCCCACCACGGGCGAAGTGGACGCCCCACTTGCGCTCGAGCGCGTGGATGAGCAGGTAGATCGAGGTCACGTTGAAGGGGTTGCCGCCGACCAACAGCGGCTGGAATGTAAAGACCTGCCGGAGCCGCTCGTCCTCGATATATTTGGCCACCAGGCCGTAGACCGACCGGTAATTCTGCAGCCGGATCATATCCGGCGCCACCTTCAGCATGTCGGTGATCCGATCGAAGGGCACGTCGGCCAGCTCCTCGTAGCCGATCTCGAAGATCTTCTGGGTATGCTCGAACAGCCGTTTATACCCGTCGACGTCGCGCGGGTTGAACCGCTCGATCTGCTCGAATAGGCGGTCCTCATCGCCCGAATAATCGAAGTGGCTGCCGTCGGGAAACGTCACCCGATAGAACGGGTCGACCGGGTCGAGCTGGAAATAATCCTCCCGGCGCCGGCCGACCAGCTCGAAGAGTTCGTCGAATAGATACGGCGCGGTGATCACCGTCGGCCCGGCGTCGAAGGTATACCCGTCGCGCTCGAATACCGCCGCGCGCCCGCCGGCTTGATCGCGCGCCTCGAGCACGCTCACCTCATAGCCCAACGCCCGCAGCCGAATAGCCGCAGACAGGCCGCCGAAGCCACTTCCGATGACGATCGCTTTGTTGCTCATAGTTCTCTCGTTTGAACAAATTTGCTTGTTGTAACCCCCCCTCCGCCTCGCAACCGATCGCCCTACGTCCCCTCCCCGTTTGGGGGAGGTGCCGGAGCGAAGCGCAGGCGGAGGGGGCCCCAACAACCATCCACCCACTAAGATGCAACCCACCCCTCACCCGTTACACCGATCTTTCGCGCCGCACCTTCGGCAGCCGCCACCACGCCACGCCGGGATTTTCGTGATGCTCCCAGTGATACCCAAAGTGGTAGCAGGTCAAAAAAGACAGCCACACCGGATACGCATTGCTCGTGGCGCGGTGCTCGTCGGCGTAGCCTTCCTCGCCCTCGCGGTGGGGCAAGTAGGTGCCGAAATAAAAGAGCTGCAAGGTGCTCAACAGCGCCGGCAACACCCAGAACACGTTCAGCCGCATCAGACTGACGCCCAGCACGTGGTGCAGCACGTTATAGGCCACCGCCATACCGACGATCTGCCACAGTCCCACGTAATTGCTCAGAAAATTCGCATACCATCCCCAGAACCCCGCATGCTCCCCGTCGTGGTAATCCGGGTCCTGCTCGCTGGCCGGATGATCGTGGTGCTCCCAATGCTTTTCGCGAAGCTTCGCGTACGAAAATAGCGCATATAGCCGCACCGCTACCGTGCCCACCAGATCGTTGAGCCGCCTATTTGTCGGCGCCACCGTCCCGTGCATGGCGTCGTGGGCGGTGATGAACAATCCGGTATACAAAAAGGTCTGCACGAGAACCGCCGGGGCAATCAGCCAGGGGCTCAACTCCACGGTCAGCAGCGCGGCCAGGCTGGCCAGCCAGGCGCCGATGATGGTGAGGGCGATGGTGGTTCCTTTGGCTGTGTGTTTCATCTCACTGAGCCTCTAGTTCTCTGAGTTTTTGAGCTTCTGAGCGTCTGAATCTCCGAGCCTCCGAGCCTCCGAGCCTCTGAGCGTCTGAGCCTCTGAGCGTCTGAGCCTCAACGCCTCAACGCCTTCAACACCTCCCAGCCCTCACGCCCGAGCGCCGTCTTACCCAACGCCAGCCGCAAGGACATCGGCACCTGCCCAAATAAGCTCCACATCACCCTGGCCAGCTCGTGCGGGCCGAGCGTGCCGGACATATAGCCCTGCCACTGCGCGTCGGGCAGCGAGAAGAAGACCTCGAAGAACTTACTCGTCTGACGCGCGTCGAGGTCGAGCAGGCTCTCCAGGCCGAGCAGCCACAGCTTGCGAGCGCGGATTTTGTCCTCGGGCCAGATCGCTCGCCAGGCCTGCCGGGAGAGCTCGGCCGGGCTGGCCCCGCCGGTGTCTGTTGCCCGTGCACCTATTGCATCGGCGACCGCGTCGGCCAGCTTCGGAGCGGTGCGCAGCATGGCGCCCATCTGATAGCCGGTGGCCGGATGTACCATGCTCGCCGCCGCGCCGAAGCCGACCACCCGCTGGTCCAGGCGCGGCATCGGGCTGTCCATCGGGATCAGGCATCGCTCGACCTCGTCGACGCCCATCACCGGCACACCCCGCGAGCGCAGTCGCCCGGCGAGTCGATCCTCGAGGATGTCGAAGCTCAGGGCGGGCCGGTGGGCCAGCGACGTCTCCTCGACGAAGTAGTGATCCTCGCCCAGATCCATCGCATATAAAAACGACGGCGCCGGACTCTCGCGCAGCTTCTCGCCGGCAAAGTCCTGGCGAAAATCCATCAGCACGAGTTCATCATTATCAATAGGACTGCCGTCGAACTCGCCCACAAACCCATAGGCGACCTGCGAGGCGCTCACCGAGCCGGCCTCGCGCTCGACGAATTTGGGGCGATGGCCGGTCGCGTCGACCACGAGCCTCGCCCGGTGCTCCCGGCCCTCTCCGTCGATGAGCGTCGAGCCGGCCTCGTCGTGCTGGATCGCCTCGGCGAAACCCTCGACGAAGCGCACGTCGTTTTGCTCGCACCTGTCCATCAAACGCGCGCGCAGCATTTCGTTGTCGAGGCGCAGATACACGCGGTCGAGCTCCGTGCGAGCCCCTTCTCCGGTATAGACCACCGGCGTCTTCCACCGACGGTCGTAGCAGTCCTCTACGCCGAGACCCTCGAGCTCCTCCTCCCACACGCCATAATTATTCGGCCACGGCGACGGGTGCTCCGGCGCCAGACACATCACCGACAGCCCGCGCCTCGACAACGCCGCGCTCGCCGCCAACCCAGCCGGTCCCGCACCTACTACTATGACGTCCATCACCTCGACCTCCTTGGGTATTTGATGCATCGTAGGTAAATATAGGCACAAGATGAGGCCGTCAGCCAAAGATGGGCGTGGCAGGGCGCCGACCCTATCCCCGGGCACGAGGCCGCGGGGTTAGGGTCAACTTAGGTTAGGCCTTAGAAGCGCATACGATTGACGGACCTTCCAGCCTAGGGAACCCCCATGCCCATCATGTTCTACAGCACCACCGCTTCGACCAACGACCTCGCCCTCTCGGCGCCGCCCGAGGCCGCCGTGCATGGCGCCTGCTGGGCCGCCGATCAGCAAACGGCCGGCCGCGGCCGGCGCGAGGTCGGCGGCAAGCGCCGCGAGTGGTTCTCGCCCGAGCACGCCAACCTCTATATGTCGGTGCTGCTCAAACCCGACATCGAGCCTGCGCGCGCCTCCGGGCTGACCCTGGCGGCCGGCGCCGGCATCTGCAATAGGCTGCGCCACCTGACGGGCGTGGATATGTGGGTGAAATGGCCCAACGACCTATATATCGGCACCAAAAAAGCCGGCGGCATCCTCTCCGAGGCCCGCACCGGCGCCGACGGCCTCGAGATCGTCGTCGTCGGCATCGGCCTCAACGTCAACGTCGAGGCCGACCAGGTCCCCGACGAACTCGCCGATATCATGACCAGCCTGCAGATGGAATCCGGCCAAACCTTCGACCGGCTGCGCCTGCTGCCGGCCATCCGCGACGTCGTCGTCGACTACGCCGACCGCTACGCCGAGGACGGCTACCCGGCCTTCCTCGACGAGCTGCGCGCCTTCGACCGCACCGACGGCAAAAAGGTCAAGGTCTTATTGAATGGCGATTGGATCGAGGGCGTCGCCCGCGGCATCGACGATAAGGGCGGGCTGAAGGTCGAGGTCGATGAGGAGATCGAGCATGTGGAGGCGGGCGAGGTGGTGTTTTTATAATAGCGAGAGCTTTTGACATTCACGTCGTTGACGTTGCCGTTGACGTTCAGGCGCCGCTTTTCAGGCGCCGCGCCGAAGCGTAGCGAAGGCCTTTCTAGCCGGGGGTTGCTCTTGGCGAAGCCGAGAGCTTACCCCCGGGGGATGTCGCAACAACCGAGGACGTGGCGTATTGGGTTTGGTATAGACGACGTCACGTCTTGGGTTTTCGTGGAAGGGACGACGTGGCATTTGGGGCAATGCGACCATCCCCCGGGGGTAAGCCCTCTCACCTGCGGTTCGAGTGCAACCCCCGGCTAGAAAGGCGTCGCTTTAAAACGCTCCGCGCACGGTCAACCCGCATAAACGGCGCAAACGGCGCGCCTGAACGTCAAAGGCATAGACTCTCGGATGCCTAAAATTTCATCGAGATATCCGCAGCCTCGATCGAATGCGTCAACGCACCACTCGAGATATAATCTAGCCCAAGATCGCCCAGCTCCGGCAACCTCTCCAGCGTAATATTGCCGCTGGCCTCCACGGCGACCCGCTCGCCCGAATGATCGCGGACCATCTGGACGGCCTCGCGCATCTGCTCGGTGGCCATATTGTCGAGCATGACGACGTCGGCGCCGGCGTCGAGGGCCTCCTCGAGCTGGGCGAAGTCGGTGACCTCGACCTCGATCTTCAGCGTCAGCGGCGCGCGCTTTTTGGCGCGGCGCACGGCCTCGGCGATGGAGCCGCCGGCGGCGGCGATGTGGTTGTCCTTGATCATCACACCGCCCGACAGGTTGAAGCGGTGGTTGGCGCCGCCGCCGCAGCGCACCGAGTATTTGTCGAGCTCGCGGTAGCCCGGCAGCGTCTTGCGGGTGTCGACGATCCGGGTGTCGCTGTCACCCAGCGCCTCCACGTAGCGCGCGGTCTTCGTGGCGATGCCCGACATCCTCTGCAAAAAGTTCAGCGCGACCCGCTCGGCGCGCAACACCGAGATCGCCAGCCCCTCGGCGCGGCCAATGACATCGCCGGCCTCCACACGCTGGCCATCTTCGACCTCGAACGCCCAGCGAACCTTCGGATCGACACGCTCGAAGACCGCCTCGACCACGTCCAGGCCGGCGACCACCAGCGATTCCTTGGCGACCATCCGCGCGCTGACCTCCTCGCCCTCGAAAAATACGGCCGAGGCCACGTCGAAGCCGACCTCGTCCTCGTCAATGGCCATGTCGATGAGACGGCGAATTCTGGGGCTTATGAAGAGCATGGGGGTTTCCTGGATTGTCGTTTAAAGGTCGGGCCACCATTTACCCGGATCGCCTTTGACTCTCAAGGCGCCGTTGTTTGGCGATCTGGTGCCTTTGACTCTCAAGGCGCCGTTGTTCAGGCGCCGCGCCGAAGCGTAGCGAAGGCCTTTCTAGCCGGGGGTTGCACTCGACCCGTAGGGGAGAGTGCCTACCCCCGGATCGCGTGCGCCCCCAACCACCTTCTTTTCAGGACGCTTTAGCGTCATCCGCGCCCTTCTTAGAGCACTCCTCCAGCATAAACTCGAACTCCTCTCGCAATGTCTCGTTCTGGTGATGCTCCTTCTGATCATGGATGTAATCGAGAAGATCCTGCATATCATAAGGACACACGGTAAATCCGCTGAAGCTCACTTGCCACTTGAACGCGCGCCGTCGTTTGAAGTTGCGGCGAATGGCCCGCGACGTATCTCGCTTCACATGCTTCACGACATCCGTCACGGCGACCGTAGGCTCGATGTCGGCAGCGACATGGACGTGATCTTCGATTCCGCCAATGGCAAGGACACGACCGTCTCTCAATTTGAACTGACGACACATCACCGGATATAGAAACTCCTCGATCTCTTCATCGATCCATCGCTTGCGGTTCTTTGTGGCGAAAACGATGTGGTAGCAAAACTGTGTATAGGCCATCGGTGTTCTCCTGCTCTCTGCTGGTGTCTGTTCATGGGCTCCAGTGTTGGATCGCCCTCTCATATGGGTTTTCGGCGCAGGAGGTGATTTCGTTGCGTAAGATCTTTGGGTGCTCGAGAGGATGGTGGACCTAAGTCGCTGGATATACAGAGAAAAACCCATTGAACTAATAAGATTAACTCAATGGATTTTCTGTTTTGTTGTCGGAGTTAACTTGGCCCGTGGCGCGAGAGGAGGCGTGGACGTCACGTGACCAAGTGTCGTATGAAGGTGTAAAAGCGTTCGGCGCACCAGTCGCTCGGCTGTGCGCCGACGCCTTTGACGTTAAGGCGCGCCTTTTGCGCCGTTTATGCGGGTTGACCGTGCGCGGAGCGCTGTTCAGCGACGCCTTTCTAGCCGGGGGTTGCTCTTGGCGAAGCCGAGAGCTTACCCCCGGGGGATGTCGCAACAACCCACCTGGTGCGAAGTGAGGGCTAGAATAGCGGAGTCGTATCTTGAAGGACTTCGTAGGAGATAGATCGGGGGCTTTCCACTGAAACAGCAACCAATTCCTCAGAGTAAAAATTTAGCACGACCCCATTAGAGAGCAGCACGACTCGACGGGCATCATCCTCTTCAATACTGAGAGCATCGCTCAGCTTCGCCCTCAGACCTTCTTTCTCAACGGCAGAAATGAGTTCGTCGTAAGTACACTCAACGGTAGCCAAGTACTTCTCGACATCCACATGACCCTCAGCCAACTCCACCTCAAAAGTGTCTACTTCCCCATCTCTGTAACGAATCTCAATATTATCGTACGTGACTGCCCACGGTCGCTTTGCGACGTAGTCAAGCGGAGGACCAAGCTTCGATTCTATTTCTAGCCGCTTGGCTCCACGTTTCAGGAATGCCATCTCCTTTTGGAGAACTAATTCCTCTATCGTTGTTGACACCTTTCCTCCAGAGCAATGTGTCCCATGGCATGGATCAGAAACTTAGACTTGTGCGCTTCACGCGCGATCCGGGGGTAAGCACTCTCACCTTCGGTTCGAGTGCAACCCCCGGCTAGAAAGGCCTCGCAAAATGCGCTCGGCGCACGGTCAACCCGCATAAACGGCGCTTGAAAGGCAGCGCCTTAACGTCAAAAGCCTCAGGCTCCGACATCACACATTGATATAAATGTGGTCTTTCGGAACGCCCATCCGCAACAACTTGCCGATCATCAACTCCATCATGACCGGCGCGCCGCTGACGAAGATGAGCGCGTTGTCGAGGTTCGGGGCGTCCTCCTCGAAGGCATGCTGGACGTAGCGGAAGCCCTCTTCGGGCTCGGGGAGGTTCTCGATGGCCTGGTAGATGCGGGCGCCCTGGGCGCGCCAGTCGGCGAATTCACCCACGTAGGCGAAGTCGTCGACGTCGTTCTCGCCGTAATAGACGGCCAGGCGCGCGGGAGCTTCGTCGGGGCGCGTGCGCCAATATTCGAGCACGGGCCGCACGCTGGCGATGCCGGCGCCGGTGGTGAAGAAGAGCACCGAGCGGCCGACGGCGTCTGCGGCCGGGTAGCCGCGACCCTCCGGGGGGCTGAGCACCACCCGCTGGCCGACCTCGATCCGCTCGGCCACCTCGCCGATCTCGCTCTCGCGGTCGATGAGGAAGTGCCACTTCTCGTCGCCCGGCGCGCTGGCGATCACCAGAAAGCGCGGCTCGGACGCACCACATTGGAAGGTCACATATTGGCCGGGGCAGTCGAACGCCGCCAGAAACTCCGGCTCGTCGACCTCGACCTCCAGCCCGATATAACGCGCCCCCTCGCGCCAGACCCGCCCGACCACGAAGCGCTTGCGCGTCCGCGCGCCCTCCGGCGGCCGCTCCGGCATCGCGTTGGCCAAGTCGTGGGCATATGTCTCGATATCCAAGTCTTTCAATCTCTGTCCCGCTGCGGGCTTGTCACACACTCGCAATCATTAGCAGAAACTCACCATTCGACAAATCCCAAACCCTCAACCCCCAACCCTCAACCCCCAACCCTCAACCCGCAGTACCGCTTGCCCCTCTAGGCGCCGTGGGCTATGTTCCGGTCGGTGTTCGTGGTTTTGAACTTTCGAGGTGAACATGGCCGTCCCGTACTATCATCTTCTCGGACATATCTTCTTGGCCGTCGACGCGTGTGAGCACGAGTCGAGCTTGGCCAGCGCCCTCCAAAAGGCCGGGTTTGGCGAGGCCGAACTCGCCCGTGGCAGGGAGTTGATCGAAGAGGGGCTCGAGCTGGCCGATCGCAAGGCCGAAGAGGTCGGCGAGGACCGCATCTACGAACATAACCTGCACGGCTCGGCCGACGAGGTGCAGATGTGGCTGTCGACGGCCGCCTTCCAGCTCAAAAAGGCGCTCGACGACGACACGCTCATCCAAAAAACGCTGGGCAAATCGCTGCACTCGCGCAACCACACCGTGACCATCGTCGCCCAATCGCTGCGGCTGATCGCGATGGTGCGAACCGAGCCGGCCATCCATGAGAACCTGGGCTCGGCTCGCCAGGTCAACGACCTGATCATTCGCGGCTGGGTACTGCTCGGTAAGGTCTTCAAAAACGGTGATATTCAGATGACGCCAGGCTCGGCCGGAGACCCGGACGCGCCGGTCTTCGAAGAGATCGCCAAACACCACGCCAAGATGACCGAATGGGTCGTCGAGCTCGGCCGCGCCGCCGACAAGCTGCGCGACCAGCCGGAGTTGATCGGCCTGCTCGGCTACGTGCCCGAGGGCGTCGGCCTGCCGCTCGGCGGCACCGCCTACGGCGTCCCGCTGCACCAAAAAGCCCAGCGCGAAGAGCTGCCCGACTTCGACGACCTTCGCCCCGATCCGGGCTGGTCGGCCGGCCGACAGGGCCGCAACAACGAGAACCTCGGCGAGGGCTGGGTCGAACCGACCTTCGAATAGTCACAGACTGCGGCACACGGGCCAACGGGCTTGTTCAGCGCATCAGCGCATCAGCGCCCCAAGCCCCAAGCCCCAAGCCTGCTTTAGCCACTGCAAACCGACCTCTACAAACTCCTGGGCGTGCCGCAAGACGCCGATCAGCGCCAGATCAAGAGCGCTTATCGGCGCCTTGCGCGCGAACACCACCCGGACCTCAACCCGGACGATCCCCAGGCCGAAGAGCGCTTCAAGCGCGTGCTCGCCGCCTTTCATGTGCTCAGCGACCCCACCGCCCGCGAGCGCTACGACGACTATGGCTTCGAGGGGTTGCGCAGCGACTTCAATCCGCGTCGCAACGAACAGCGCACCCGCCGCGAAAACCAGCGCCAAAAGAGCGAACGAGCCGCCTCCAGCGCCGACGCCATCTTCGCCGAGATCTTCGACGGCCGAAGCCCGCTCGACAGCAGCCACATGAATGAATTTGGCGGCTTCGACACCTCGTTGGAGCGCGGCCAAGATCTATCGGCCGATCTGAGGGTCGACTTCCTAACCGCCGTGCGCGGCGGCACCGCCAAGGTGCGCCTGCCCAACCGCAGCGTCACCATCGACATCCCGGCGGGCATCGCCGACGGCCAGACCCTCGAGCTGCGCGGCCGCGGCGGAGAGCCGGTCTCCGAAGCCGGCATCCCCGGCGACCTCAGCGTCACCATCCACGTCACGCCCCACCCGTTGCTGCGCCGCGACGGCCTCGACCTATACCTCGACGTCCCGCTGACGGTCGCCGAGGCGGTGGGCGGCGCCGACATCACCATCCCCACGCCCCACGGCGACATGGAGGTCGAGGTCCCCGCCGGCGTCCACACCGGCACTAAGCTGCGCCTGGCCGGCCAGGGCATCCATCTCAGCCCGAGATTGGGCGGACCAAAAGAAGGCGATTTCTTTGCCGTGATGCAGGTCCACACGCCCGACTACGTCGACGACGAGATCCGCGACGCCGCCGAGACGCTAACGCGTGGGTACTCTGAGGATGTGCGCCGGGACATCGAATTGTAATCGTGGTCGTGGTCGTGGTCGTGGTCGTCGACGTTGACGTTGCCTTTGACGTTGACGTTGACGTTGCCTTTGACGTTGACGTTGCCTTTGACGTTCAGGCGCCGCCTTTCAGGCGCCGCGCCGAGCGTAGCGAAGGCCTTTCTAGCCGGGGGTTGCACTCGAACCGCAGGTGAGAGGGCTTACCCCCGGGGGATGGTCGCGCTGCCCAAACTCCACATCCTCGCCACCACAAAAATCCAAACTCCACATCCTCGCCACCACAAAAACCCATTAAGTCACGTCTTGGGTTGTACGAAAACCCAATGCGCCACATCCTCGCTCCCACAAAAACCCAAACGCCACATCCTCGCTCCCACAAAAACCCATTAAGTCACGTCTTGGGTTGTACGAAAACCCAATACGCCACGTCTTGGGTTGTTGCGACATCCCCCGGGGGTAAGCTCTCGGCTTCGCCAAGAGCAACCCCCGGCTAGAAAGGCGTCGCTGAACTACGCTCCGCGCGGCGCGGACGGCGCGCCTTAACTTCAAAAGCCTAGCCCACCCGCGGCACCCCGTGAAATACGTCGCTCACGATGCGCCCGCGCCCTCCGGGCGCATGTGCCTCCAGCGCGTCGTCGACGCTCTCAAATTGCTCGATGCCCATCGCGTCTAGCTCGGCCATCGGCTCGGCGCCGACCAGCGCCACGTCGCACCATGCGAGCGCCCGGGCCAGCACATACGCCCGCTGTTGGCCGCCCTTCGTCGACACTTCCCCCTCGCCATTTAACTCGGCCAACAACGCCTCCCGCCCACGCAGCATCGCCTCGGCACATGCGCGCTCGCCGGTACCCTGGCCGATCCCCTCGGGGCAGCCGGCCTCGATGACGAGCAAGCCTCCCTCGCGGATCGCCGGCCGATCGACCAGCGCCACGTAGGTGGCCGCGCGCGAGGCCTGGTAGAAATTGACCGCCTTGGGGCCATCGACCGGCAGGTGCATCCAGTCGCACGGCGTGTCGAATGTCTCGAAGAACACCTCCCGCGCAACCTCCACGCACTCCGAAAACGCCTCCTCGAGCCGCCCGAAGCGCACCGCGTGCGCATTCTCGGGCCCGTCGGGCACCGCCATCAGCCCCCACATCGGCCCCAGCGGGCGCGCGAGCTCCCACAACGCCTGCTGGAACGGGTTGTCGTCGATATTTCCCAGGGCGGTGCGCCGGTCGCGCAAGAACTCCAGGCCGTGCATCGCGCTGATGGTCGCCTCCGAGCCGCACCCGATCGCGACGGTCTTCGCCCCGCCGGAGAATCCCGCGTATTGGTGCGGCTCGACCACGCCCACGCAGATCACCCGATCGGCCTCGGCGATGGCGCTGGCGAAGCGAGCCGGCAGCGTTGGCCAGCCGTCGCGGCCGGCGCTGACGTCGGCGTCGAACTCCACCAGATCGTCGGCGCGCGCGTCGTGCTGGACGACCCGTGCGCCAAACCGGCCGGCCAAGGCTGCCAGAGGCACGATCTCGGCGTCGGATAACGGCCGATGGAGGCCAAGAGCCACGACGATCGTCACCTCGCATTGGGCCTCGTCGAGGCGCTCGAGCAATGGAGGTAGCACTTGTTCGTAGTCGATCGGGCGGGTGAGATCGGGCACCGCGATGGCGACCGAGCGCCCGCGAAAGTTGGACGCGTCGAAGGCATCATTGATAACGCCCGATATTATCGAATCTGGATTGTCCACAAACTCTCCCGATAAGCGAAACGTAGTGAAGCGCCGCCCCCCTGCCTTTCAAGGGGGGCCTTTGTAGCCTCATGCGACCGAAGGGAGCTTGGGGATTAGGGTCGAGGCTCACAAATGTCCCGAGCATCACATCCACAAAAAGCTAATTTTGTGCGAGATCGAGACAAAGCGTGTTGAACGTTTTTACCAACCCCACCCTCACCCCACGTTCCCTACGCTACGCTTCGGTCACATGAGGCTACAAAGGCCGCGCAAAAAGCGCGCGGCGACGCTACGCCTATCGGCTACGCTCATCGTGTCGTGTTTTTGGAAGTGGTCGAGGCTAGTCTCCTAACCCACTACCTCCAAAATCCGCCCCTCCAGGCGTCGCTCCAGCCCCACCGGCACGCGCGCCTCTCCGCGCATGACCTCGACGCCGACGTCGGTCAACTCGATGCGCCGGCGGCCCTTGGCGCTGACCAGACCCTCTTCGGTGCAGGCGTCGAGCAGCTCGACGAGGTCCTGCTGGTTGACGTAGTCGAGGATACCCCAGGTCGACAGGTCGCTCAGCCCGCGGCGCTCGAGGTCGGTGGCCGTGGAGCCGCGCAGCATCGAGGCGACCCGGAGGCGGGTGGCCGCCCCGCGCGCCCGGGCCACGCCGCTGAGCACCTTTCGCACGATCGTCTCGGCCGGGTCCTCGGCCTGCAGTCGGCGAGTGGAGCCCGAGGTGGCCCCCACATAGGCGGGCTTGCCGCAGCAGGCATCGCAGTGGCCGCAGCCGTCCTTATAGCTGGGCTTGCTGTTGAAATAATTGAGCAGATAGGTCTGCCGGCAGCCCTTCCCGCGCGCGTACATTCTGACATCGTCGAGCTGGCGCTGGCCGAGCCTTCTCTGATGTTCGAGCTTGTCCCAGTCTACCCGCAGGTCCCGCAGCCGGGCGCGGTCGAGCACCTCGACCCACGGCTGGCCACTTTGGGTGCCGAACTCCAGATGACCGCCCTGCTCGAGCAGATTCAGCGAGGTCTCCACGCCCCAGGAGTGGATATACGAGGAGCCGCCGGCGCGGTTTAAGTGGTCGCAGATCTGGTCGGCGCCGATCTCATGGCGGCCCGCGCCGCGCTTGAATAGCAGCATCCAGACCCGCTCGACGGTTTCCTTTGCCGGAAAGGAGTTCTCGGTGAAGAATTCGTGAATGCGCCCGTCGCGCTCGTTGTACAACACCACGCACTCGGCCGGCTCGCCGTCGCGGCCGGCGCGGCCCGCCTCCTGGTAATAGGCCTCCAGACTCCCCGGGATATTATAGTGGACGATGGCGCGCACGTCGGATTTGTCGACGCCCATGCCGAAGGCGTTGGTGGCCACCAACACCGGCAGATCGCCGGCCATAAACGCGTCTTGGATCGCCGCGCGAGCCTTTGCCGATAGGCCCGCGTGGTAGCCGGAGACGACCCAGCCGTTGGAGTCGAGCGTGCCGCTGACCTCGTTGACCTGTTTTCGGGTCGCGCAGTAGACCACCACCGACTCGCCGCGGTGATATTCGAGCAACTTCTCGATGCGCTCGATCTTGGCCTGCTGGCCGATGGTCTCGACGACGTCATAAAAGAGGTTGGGCCGCTCGAAGCCGCTGACGATCACGTCGGCGTCGGGCATGGCCAGGTGCTCGAGGATATCGCGCTGGACGAGCGTGGTCGCCGTGGCCGTCAGGGCCATCGTCGGCGGGCCGCCCAGCTCGTCTCGCACCTCGTCGAGCGATAGGTAATCCGGCCGAAAATCGTGGCCCCACTGGCTGATGCAATGGGCCTCGTCGACCGCCAACAGGCCGACCTCGGCCTCCCGGAGCGCCGCGCGGAACCGCTCGTTTCGAAACCGCTCCGGCGCCACGTAGACCAGATCCCAGACGCCCTCGACCATCTGCTCGAGCCTGCGGCGCTGCTCGAAGCCGCCGATCGACGAGTTGATCAACGTCGCCGAGACCCCGAAGTCGACCAGCGCGTCGACCTGATCTTTCATCAACGCGATCAGCGGCGAGACGACCAGCGCGGTGCCGTCGATCACGCAGGCGGGGAGCTGGTAGCACAGGCTCTTGCCCGAGCCGGTCGGCATCACCGCCAGTACGTCGCGGCCGTCGAGGACCGCCTCGACGATCTCGCGCTGGCCGGGCCGGAAGCTCTCGAAGCCGAAGTGGTCCAGGAGTTCTTGTTCGATATCCGCTTTTTCGTGCTTACGACCGTCCGTGGTCATCTATTTCCCCTGAACCCTATGCCTCTGTTATCGTCACGCCCGTGGACCATAGAACCCCGAAGCCCCGGACCCCTGATGCAGCAATCTTCCGAAACCGCACTCGATGATAAGACGACGACGAGGCTTGTCGAGCGCCGCCGCCACCTGCACGCTCATCCCGAGCTGTCCAATCAGGAGCACGAGACGGCGCGCTTTGTCAAAGAGCAGCTCGCCGAAATCGGCATCGACAACGTCGAGACGGTCGCCGAGACCGGCGTCGTCGCGCTCGTCGAGGGCGCCCACGACGGGCCCACACTGGCCTGGCGCGCCGACATCGACGCGCTGCCCATCCAGGAGATCAACGAGGTCTCCTATCGTAGCCAGAATGCGGGAGTGATGCACGCCTGCGGCCACGACGTACACACCACTGTCGGGCTGGGGCTGGCCGAGCAGATCTACGCGCGACGAGACGAGCTTTACGGGCGGATCAAATTCATCTTCCAGCCCGCCGAGGAGGCCAGCCCCGTCGACGAGCCCATCGGCGCCGAGAGGATGGCCCGCGAGGGCGTGCTCGACAACCCGAAAGTCGACGGCATCTTCGCCGCCCACTGCATGCCGGCGCTCGAGGTCGAAAAGATAGGCTTCACCGGCGGGCCCGTGTGGGCGGGCTCGGATCTGATCGAGCTGGAGGTGCGCGGCAAAAAATCCCACGGCGCCTATCCCCACGAGGGTGTCGACGCGGTGCTGGTCGCCAGCCACCTCGTCTGCGCGCTGCAATCGGTCGCCTCCAGGCGCATCGACGCCCGCGACGCCTGCGTGGTCACTATCGGGCGCATCGAGGCCGGCAACTCCTATAATATCCTGGCCGAGAGCGCACAGCTGACCGGTATTTTGCGCGCACTATCCGAGGACGTCTCCGAGCAGGCCAAGGCCGAAATCACACGCCTGGCGCGGAATATTTGCGAGGGATTCGGCGCTTCTTGTGAGGTGAAATTTACCCCCGGCGCCCGCCCGGTCGTCAACGACGAGGCGCTGGAGCGACGCGCCGTCGACGCGCTCACCGAGCGCTTCGGCACCGATCAAATCGTCAGCCACCCGCCGCAACTGGGCGCCGAGGACTTCGCCGCCTTCTCGCGGCGGGTACCGGGCTGCTACCTATTCTTGGGCATCCGCAACGAAGAAGAAGGCATCGTCAACCCGCTGCACACCCCCGACTTTGATGTCGACGAGCGTTGTTTGGCGTTTGGGGTCGAGCGTTTTGCGGCGATGTTGTTGGATGTGGGTGCGGGGCTTGCCGCAACAACCCCAGAACCACTATAAAGCACACAACACCAACCAACCCCCAAACACCACGAGGAACACCATGAAAGGCGGCTTCAACAACATCGTTCGTCAGGCCCAGCAGATGCAGGGCAAGATCGCCAAGATTCAAGAAGAAATGGCCGACAAGAAGGTCGAGGCCTCCACCGGCGGCGGCGTGGTCACCGCGGTGGTCAGCGGCGACCAGCAACTCCTCGAGCTCAACATCGACCCGGAGGTCGTCGACCCCGAAGACGTCGAGATGCTCGAAGAGATGGTCGTCGGCGCCATCAACCAGGCCATGAAGATGGCCGGTGACATGATGAACGAAGAAGTCGAGAAGGTCACCGGCGGCATGAATATCCCGGGTATGTTCTAGTTGCTGCTGGTTTGCGGCGGCGTCGATGCGCTGTGTCGCTCTACGGGATCGCAGCCCAGCCGACTGTTGATGGTGTTCTTGGTTCTTGGTTCTTGGTTCTTGATGTAATTGACCGAGTCCCCCAGTGCCTATCGACGCTAGGCGAGACGTCGCTGACCCGCGCGAAAGCTCGACGACGTACCAAGAACCAAGAACCAAGAACCAAAAACCACTATGAAAGCAACCGATCCGATCACCCGGCTGGTCAACGCCTTCGCCAAGCTCCCCGGAGTCGGCGAGCGTACGGCCAGCCGGCTCGCCTTTTTCATCCTCAACCAACCCGAGGAGATCGCCGGCGAGCTGGCTGAGGCCCTGGTCGACGTCAAGCAGAAGGTCGGGCTCTGCGAGCGCTGCTGCAACTTGACCGACGCGCGGCTGTGCTCGATCTGCCAGTCGCCCAAGCGCGATCACTCGGTGATCTGCGTGGTCGAGAACACTCCCGACCTGCGCGCCATCGAGAATACCGGCGAATTCCAGGGCACCTACCACGTGCTCCACGGCCTGATCAGCCCCCTCGAGGGCATCGGCCCCGACGACGTGCACATCCGCGAGCTGCTCAAGCGCCTGGAATCATCCGACGACAACCCCGAGGCGGGCCAGGTCGACGAGATCATCATCGCCACCAGCCCCTCGGTCGACGGCGAGGCCACCTCCTTATACCTGTCCAAACTGATCAAGCCGCTGGACATCCGGGTCAGCCGCATCGCCTCGGGCGTGCCCATCGGCAGCGAACTCGAGTACACCGACAAATCCACCCTCTCCCGCGCCCTCACCCAACGCCGCAACCTGTAGTTCCCCGCCCCTGAACCCCTGCCGTTGCAGTTGCCGTTCCTGGACCCCTGGACCCCTGAACCCCTGCCGTTGCAGTTGCAGTTGCAGTTGCCGTTCCTGGACCCCTGGACCCCTGGACCCCTGAACCCCTGTCTTCCATCCAGAATTGCGCACCAATCACATTGTGTGTTACGGTCATTCCAGAATCGGTTTTTCGCAGATGACTCGCGCATGCCAAGCCACAATGCAGGCTCGCACATTGAGCTATTTGGCTTTTCTTGCTCGAGTCGGATTTAGGGCACGCCGGCCCTGGGTGGCTTAACAGCGACCTTTAGCGTTTGAAGTCTCACACCCTCGCAACCGAGGAAACCTGAGGAGTTCCTCTTATGGTTAGTGGTCAGATGGTGATTTACGAGGAGGAAGCCCAGCAGCTCAAGGGTATTATTGAGCAGTTGGTGCGCGATGCCCTCGCGAAAGCCATCTTCATCGTCGACACCGACGGCCAGCTCATCGCTGCTACCGGAGAAACGGCCGGCATCGATACGACTGGCTTTTCCTCGCTTGTCGCTGGCGCTACGGCTGCCACCGGCGGCTTGGCGGATATGCTCGGCGAAGAAGAGTTTCCGGTCCACTTCCACGAGGGGGAGAGGAGTCACCTGCACGTTTCGTTGATTCGAAGTAAGCTGATCCTCGTGGTCATCTTCGATGAGCGCTCTAGCCTCGGCTTGGTGCGCTTGCGCGTCAAACGCGCCTACTCCCAGATGGAGGACGTGCTCGATTCCCTCGACAAGAAAAAAGCCGACGGCGGCCAAGATGTCGATATCTTCGGTGATATCACCGACGACGACATCGACAGCCTGTTCAACGACACTTTTTGAGCAGACCGGCTCAGGCGATCGGTTGGCGGTTTTGAAGGGTTTTTGCAGACTACACGCCCGTGCTTTACTGCGACGTTCGGCCTTGGGCATACCCTGCACACCGGCCGGTTCTGCCGAAAAAATTTATGTGACACTCGCCGCCGTCGTGTTATATACGAGACGTCGGTGGCTCTGATATGCACGTCGCCTTCAACGGCGGCTATCGCGTGCCAATTTGGATGAGCTGCTGCCATACAGCTATGCTCGGCCTCGAGAAAGGTTCATATGTCGTTCATCAACTACGCGCAGCGTGAGATCATCCTCAAGATCGTTTATTACGGTCCTGGTCTCTGCGGCAAAACGACGAATATCAAATTTATCTACTCGGGCACCAATCCGGATGCCCGCGGCAAATTGATCAACCTGGAGACCAAGCAGGAACGAACGCTGTTCTTCGACTTCCTGCCGCTGAGTTTGCCGGCCATCCGTGGGTTCAAGACCCGCCTGCACCTTTATTCGGTGCCCGGCCAGCTCTTCTACAGCGCCAGCCGAAAGCTGATCATGAAGGGCGCCGACGGCGTCATCTTCGTGGCCGACAGCCAGCGCGCTCGTAAGGAAGCCAACATCATCTCCATGGAGGACCTCAAAGAGAACCTCCAGGAGTATGGCTACGATATCGACAAGATCCCGTTCGTTATCCAGTACAATAAGCGCGACCTGCCCACCGCGATGCCCGTCGACGAGCTTCGCGAAGATCTCAACCCCGGCCAGAAATATCCGGACTTCGAGGCCTGCGCGGTCGCCCCCGACGGGCCCGGCGTCTTCGAGACCCTCAAGGCAGTCGTCAAACAGATCTTGATGGAGCTCAAAAAGAAAAAACAGTAGCCATCCCAGCTACTTTCCGCGCCCTCTCAGCCCGCCTGCTCTTGGAGTCGGCGGGTTTTTTTATTGTAAAAAATCCCGCCGTTGACTAGACTTTTCCGCGTTCGTTGTAATTTTAAATGGGGGTGTTTTTTCACACACTGCGGCGCTCGAGCGTGCGTTGCGGCCGCGTGTGCCAGCGCGGCGGCTGCGACGCCCATCGGTGTTGCATTCTACACTAGCGGAGGTGGCGCCATGGGACTGCCGTCGGATCTGACATCGCAACATGCCAAGCTCGATGCCAATATCTCGATGATGCGGGGGCATCTCGAGTCGGTGCGCCCGGATTCACCGGGAGCGCGAGAGGCGTTCGATCAACTACAACCCTGGACCCAACAGATCGGAGAGATGCTGCGCGGCTACCTCGACGCCGAGCAGAGTGGCTTGCTCAAGCAGGCCTCGCGCATCCTCGGCGACAGCCTCGAGGAGATCTCCGAGATCAACGACCACAACGACGAGCTGCTCCACCGCTTCGAGCTATTCGTGGGCACCCTCGATGAGCTGGGCGCCGAGTTCGGCAACGAAGAGTCGATGGCCGAGCTTCGCGAGCGCTTCCGAGAGTTTATCTCCTGCTTCGAACGCCACCGCGACGCCGAGCGCAATTTCTATACCCTCTACTCGACGATTCTGTTCCCGTCGGGCGCCGCCACCGATTGACACCTATAGGTCAACTCTCTAACGTACGTCGGCGGTTCCGAGCAGCGCGGTTTTCGGAAAGAAAACACCGCGCTGCGCCGTTTGGCACGTGTCCCGGTATTGACGGGTCTACGTTCCACTGATTTCTTCCATACCACCGGCGTACGACGATGACTTCCGAGCCCACCACACGAAATCCCTACGCTCACGACGGTGACGCCAACGACATGCTCGACGCCGGCGAGACCGGCGGCAAGAAGGTCTTCATCGAGACCTACGGCTGCCAGATGAACCTCGCCGACAGCGAGCTGATGGGTGGGGTCCTCGTCGACAGCGGCTATACCTCCGCCGACGAGTTGGCCGACGCCGACGTGATCCTCATCAATACCTGCGCGGTACGCGAGCGCGCCGAAGACCGCGTCTTCGGCCGGCTTTCGCACCTGCTGCGCTTCAAGAACGACAAGCCCGAGCTGGTCCTCGGGGTCACCGGCTGTATGGCCGAGCACCTGCGCGACAAGATCACCGATCAGGCGCCGTACGTCGACCTGGTCATCGGCCCGGACGCCTACCGCCGGCTACCCGAGCTTCTCGACGCCGCCATGGGCGAGGCCCACGACCCGGTCATCGACGTCACGCTGGATAAATCCGAGGTCTACGAGGGGCTCACCCCCAAACGCAAAGCCGGCATCAGCGGGTGGGTCACCGTGCAGCGAGGCTGCGACAAATTCTGCAGCTTCTGCATCGTGCCCTTCGTGCGCGGCCGCGAGCGCGGCGTGCCTCCCAAGGATATCCTTCGCCAATGCGAGGACCTCGCCGAGCGCGGCTACAAAGAGGTGACCCTGCTGGGCCAGACGGTCAACTCCTACCGCCACGAGGACACCGACTTCGCCGATCTCCTCGAGCAGATCGTGCCCATCGAGGGCATCGAGCGCATCCGATACACCTCGCCGTATCCCACTGATTTTACTCCGAAACTCATCGAGACGATCGCCCGGCACGACAAGATCTCCAATTATCTGCACCTGCCCGCGCAGTCCGGCTCGGAGCGCATGCTCGACGAGATGCGCCGCCAATATACCCGCGAAGAATACGATCAACTCGTCCACGACATCCGCGAGGCGATCCCCGACATCGCCATCTCCACCGACATCATCGTCGGCTTCCCCGGCGAGACCGACGAGGACTTCGCCAAGACCGTCGAGTTGCTCGAGTCGACCCGCTTCGATTTTGCCTATTTGTTCAAATACTCCGAGCGCAGCAATACCTACGCCGCCAGAAATATGCCCGACGACATCTCCGAGGAGGTCAAGGGAGAGCGACTCAGACACATCATCGAACTGCAGGAGTCGATCAGCGCCGAGGTCTTTCAATCGAAGATCGGCTCGACCACGCGCGTGCTCGTCGAGGGCGAGAGCAAGCGCGACCCCAACGACCTATGCGGGCGCAGCGACGACTTCAAAATGACCGTCTTCCCGCGCCCCGAAGGCCGCGACCTCCAGCCGGGCGACCTGGTCGACGTCGAGATCACCGACTGCACCAGCCACACACTGCTCGGTACGGCAGATAGTGAAATAGTGAGAGAGTAAGAGAGTTAGATAGGTACAGCAGAGAGTGAGATAGTCAGAGAGTTAGAGAGTTAGATACTGCAACGGCTCACGGTCGAGCAAATGCGCTCGGTGCGGTTTTGTTCAATCTTACTTTCTCACTCTCTCACTTTCTTACTCTCTGCAGTTAGGGTACCAATCATCCGGTAAATATACGCAATGGCCGCCAGCGAGCGTGGCCGTACGAAGTACATAGGAGTACATCATCATGTCCAAGAACTACGTCTTTACCTCTGAATCCGTCTCTGAAGGCCACCCCGACAAGGTCGCCGACCAGATCTCCGACGGTGTCCTCGACGCCATCCTCGCCCAAGATCCCAACGCGCGTGTGGCCTGTGAGACTCTGGTCAACACCGGCGTGGCGCTGATCGCCGGCGAAATCTCGACCAAAGCCTACGTCGATCTGCCCGAGATTGTGCGCAGCACGATCAAGCGCATCGGCTATACCGATCCGGCGTTTGGCTTTGATTATCGCTCCTGCTCGGTGATGTCGGCCATCGACGAGCAGAGCCCGGACATCGCTCAAGGCGTGGTCACCGACCTCGGCGTGGTCGAGGAGCAGGGCGCCGGCGACCAGGGCCTGATGTTCGGCTTCGCGTGCAACGAGACCGAAGAGCTCATGCCGATGCCGATCATGTACTCGCACAAGCTGGTCCACAAGCTGGCCCAGGTGCGCAAAAAGGGCCTCGTCGACTTCTTCGGCCCGGACAGCAAGAGTCAGGTCACGGTGCGCTACGAGGGCTTCGAGCCCCAGTCCATCGACGCGGTGGTTGTCTCTACCCAGCACCTCGAGAGCGCGACCATCGAGCAGGTGCGCGAAGCGGTCATGGAGAACGTCATCAAAGACGTGCTCCCCGAGGAGCTGCTCCACGAGGACACCAAATACCACATCAACCCGACCGGCCGCTTCGTCGCCGGCGGACCGCTGGCCGACGCCGGCCTGACCGGCCGCAAGATCATCGTCGACACCTACGGCGGCATGGGCCGCCACGGCGGCGGCGCGTTCAGCGGAAAGGACCCGAGCAAGGTCGACCGCTCGGCGGCCTATATGACCCGCTACATCGCCAAGAACATCGTCGCCGCCGGCCTCGCCGCCCGCGCCGAGGTCCAGCTCGCCTACGCCATCGGCGTCGCCGAGCCGGTCAGCGTCATGGTCAATACCTTCGGCACCGCCGAGGTCGACGAAGAGAAGATCGAAGAAGCCGTGCGCGAGTTCTTCGAGCTCAAGCCCGCCGGCATCATCGACTCGCTCGACCTGCTGCGCCCCATCTACCGCGACACCGCCGCCTACTGCCACTTCGGCCGCAGCGGGTTCAATTGGGAAAAGACGGACAAGGCGGAGCTCCTCGCGGACGCGCTGCTTTAAAGGCGGGCTTGGGGCTTGAAAAGCGGGCGTGGGGCTTGGG
>CAYLTX010000103.1:0-18705 GCA_964386725.1 uncultured Bradymonadales bacterium
TTAAGCAGTTCCTGGACCCCCGGACCCCTGGACCCCTGAACCCCTGGAAAAAAATGGTTTCCAAGACACCGAAGAAGTCGAAAAAGGGCATCCACACCCCGCTGGGCGGCGACGACCGCGTGGCGGTCATCGCCGGCACGCGTACCCCGTTTGCCAAGGCGTGGACCCACTACAAGCACCTCACCGAGGCGGATCTGGCCCGCGCGGCGGTCACCGAGTTGGTCAACCGCACCGAGATCGACCCCGATTGCATCGACGAGATGATCATGGGTTGTGTCTCGGCGCCGATGAACGGCCCCAACGTCGCCCGTGAGGTCGTGCTGCGCACCCCGCTGCCCAACCACATCCCTGCGTATACCGTCCAGATGTACTGCGCCTCGAGCGCGCTGGCGGCGACCAACGCCATCGGTGACATCCTCACCGGCGCGGCCGACGTGGCCATCGTCGGAGGCGTGGAGTCGATGAGCGCCGCCCAGGCGCGCGTCAGCCTTCCGCTGACCCACGCACTCAACGAGGCGTCCAAGGCCGGCTCACCGGTCGATATGCTGCGCGCCTTCGAGGGCGTCGAGGCCAGAGACTTTTTGCCCGACGTGCCCGATATCGCCGAGCCGACCACCCAGGAGCGGATGGGAGACTCGGCCGAGGTGATGGCCAAAAAATACGGCATCGGCCGCCAGGAGCAGGACGAATACGCCGCGATGACCCACCACCGCGCGGCCGAGGCCTACGAGACCGGCTGCTTCCCGGAGGTCATCACCGTCTTCACCGGCGACGACCTCGACGAGCCGGTCAAGCGCGACAACCTGGTGCGCCCGGACACCTCCGTCGAGAAGATGGCCGGCCTGCGGCCGGTCTTCGACCGCAAGCACGGCACGATCACCGCCGCCAACGCCTCGCCGCTGACCGACGGTGCCTCGGCGGTGCTGCTGATGCGCGAGAGCCGCGCCAAAGAGCTCGGCCTCGAGCCGATGGCCTTCATCCGCTCGCACGCCAGCGTGGGCATCGATCTCTTCGAGCAGCCCATGCTCATGGGCCCGACCTTCGCCACGCCCAAGGCGTTCGAGCGCGGCGGCGTCACGCTCGAGGATATGGATCTGGTCGAGATGCACGAGGCCTTCGCTGCCCAGGTCTTGGCCAACGTCAAAGTCTGGGGCTCCGAGAAGCTGTGTAAAGAGGCCGGCCTCGACGCGGCGATCGGCGAGGTCGATATGGACACCTTCAACGTCCACGGCGGCTCGATCCCCATCGGTCACCCCTTCGGCGCCACCGGCACCCGCATGCTCACCCAACTCGCCGGCGAGATGGAGCGTCGCGACGTCAACCTGGGGCTGATGACCCTCTGCGCCGCCGGCGGCCTGGGGCTGTCGATGGTGCTGGAACGATAAAAAGCCTATTAACGCGGAGGGCGCAGAGGGCGCGGAGAAAAGCAATATAGGCTAGTTTTTCGGTGTGTTGTATCATGTGCGCTTGTATGACTTGATGGTGCGCGCGGCGTCCGAGAGACATTTAGAATTCTCCGCGGCCTCTGCGCCCTCTGCGTTGAGCCCGCCTTTCGCAGTTGTTGTTTCTTATAGGAGATAAGCAATGAGATTTCTGCACAGCATGGTCCGTATTCGCGATATCGAAGAGTCGCTGCACTTTTATTGCGAGCTGCTCGGTCTCGAAGAGGTGCGCCGCAAGGAGGTCGAGTCGGGGCGCTATACGTTGATCTTCTTGCAGGCGCCCGGCGACGAGGGCGGCCAGGTCGAGTTGACCTATAATTGGGACGTGCCGGAGAGCTACGGCAACGCGCGAAACTTCGGGCACCTGGCGTTTGCCGTCGATGATATCTACGAGGTGTGCCAGCGGCTGAAGGACGGCGGGGTGACCATCAACCGGCCGCCCAGAGACGGGCGCATGGCGTTTGTGAAGTCGCCCGACGATATCTCCGTCGAGCTGCTGCAAGCCGGCGAGCCGCTCGAGCCCACCGAGCCCTGGGCGTCGATGGAGAGCAAGGGTTCTTGGTGATCGCCCGACGAGGGCGGGTGTCGAGCCGGTCGGCTCAGGCATCCAGCCAGCGCGACATCGTCTCCAGCAGACTCTTGATCTTGACCGGCTTGGTCTCGAAGGCGTTGCATCCGGCTTCGAGCGCCTTTTGGCGGTCGCTTTCGAGCGCGTGAGCGGTCAGAGCGACGATCGGCAGGTCGGCGAGGTCGGGGTTTTTACGGATGCGTCGGGTCGCCTCCCAGCCGTCGAGCACCGGGAGGCTCAGATCCATCAGCACCAAGTCGAATTGCTCCGTGTCCAGGATGTCCAGCGCCTGCTGGCCGTCGGTAGCCAGCGTGATCTCATGGTCGCGTCGCATCAGGCGGCGGGCGAGCATATCGCGGTTCATCTCGTTGTCTTCGACCAATAATATCTTTGCCATGATTCCTTCCAGAGTTGTACGTAAAGGTACCTAAAAGAGGCTATTGAGGTCGCTTGCGCAGCATCGATCACGCGCCCGTCGGAACGTTGTCGGCGTCGGTGCCATTGGCGCCAGTCAACTGCGAACGAGCGCGAATCGCCCGACTGACCTCGGCGAGCAGCTCATCTTTGGAGTATGCTCCCTTGCCCAAAATCTGGTTGACCTGGTTGTTCAGCCGGTTGCGTTCATCGGCGTTGAGGTCCGCGGCGGTGACCACGACCACCGGGATATCCATCCACTCGGGGTTGGCGCGCAGCGTCTCGAGGAATTCGAAGCCGTCCATCTCGGGCATCATCAAGTCCAGGAGGATGACGTCGGGGATGACGCCGTCCTCCAGGCGGTCGATGCCCAGGCGGCCGTTGGCTGCGGTCTGGACCTGCCAGCCTTGGCGTTGGACGGTGCGCTGGATCATCTCGCGGGTCTGGTCGTCGTCTTCGACGATCAGCACTTGGCCCTGTCCGTCGGCGTCGGTGACCTCGGCGAGCACCGAGGACAGCCGCTTTCGATCGACCGGCTTGACCAGGTACTCGGAAGCCCCCAGCGCGTAGCCCATATTCTTGTTGCTGACGATGGTCAGCAAGACCACCGGAATATCGGCGGTACTCTCGTCGCCCTTGAGCTTGGACAGCACGGTCCACCCGTCCATCTCGGGCATCATGACGTCGAGGGTGATCGCGCTCGGGGGATAGGTGCGGGCGAGTTCGAGGCCGTCTTCGCCGCTGCCCGCCGATCGGATGGCGTAGCCCTCACGGTTCAGGAAACGTTTCATCAGCGCGTGGACGGTGGGATCGTCGTCGATGACCAAGATCTCGGGGGCGCTGGCGTCGGCGAGGAGTTCGTCGTTCTCGGTGTGGTCGCCGTCGTCCTCGCCGAGATCCATCGGCTCGGAGGCCGGCTGCTCGACGTTGAGGGGCAGCTCGATGCGGAAGGTCGAACCTTTGTCGACTTCGCTTTGCACCTCGAGCTTTCCGCCCATCATCTCGGTGAAATGCTTCGTGATGGTCAGGCCCAGGCCGGTCCCCCCGTATTGTCGAGTGGTCGATTCGTCAGCCTGTGTAAACGCCTGAAAGAGCCGCTCGAGCTTCTCCGGGGGGATGCCGATGCCGCGGTCGATGACCTCGAAGACGCAGATCTCGCGTTCGTCGACGGTGTCGGCGTAGACATGCAGGCGCACCGAGGAGTTCTCGGTGAATTTGGCGGCGTTGGACAGCAGGTTGAACAGCACCTGGCGCAGCTTGGTGATGTCGACGTGCATCTTGGCGGGAGCTTCGTCGATGTCGACCAAAAAGGTGTTGCCGTTTTTGGACACCACCGGGTCGATGGTCGAGGCGACGTCGCCCAAAAGGGAGTGCAAGTCGATGGTCTCCAGGTACAGCTCCATCTTGCCGGCTTCGATCTTGGACAGGTCGAGAATGTCGTTGATCAGGCTGAGCAAGTGCTCGCCGGCGACGCCGATCTTTTTGAGGTCGGGCAAATATTGATCGAGTCCGTCGATCTCGAGGTCTTCGTAGATCAGTTCGCTATAGCCGATGATGGCGTTCAACGGGGTGCGCAGCTCGTGGCTGATATTGGCGAGAAACGAACTCTTGGCCTCGTTGGCGCGAATGGCCTCGTCGCGGGCCTCCTTGAGGGCGCGCTCGTTTTCCTTGCGCTCGGTGATATCGCGTACGATCGCCACAAACCCCTGCTCGACGTCGTGGCCCTCGCTGTCGATGCGGCTGATAGACATCTCGATGGGCACGGAGTCGCCGTCGTGCTTGCGGCCGTGGGTTTGGCGGCCGGAGCCGCGCCAGGCGTCGATGCCACCGACTTCGGGGGCCGCCTCGGGGGCGGTTTCGGAGGCGCCCGACCCGGTGTCGGCGTGGTCCTCGGCGAATAAGTCGCCCTCGGCCTCGTCAGCATCGTCGTCTTCAGGCGCCGCCTCGGGTTTGGGTGGGGGGGCGGAGATCTCGGGCACGACGGTCGCAAAGGGAGCATCGAGAAGATCTCTTCGACGGAAGCCGAACAGCGCTTCGGCGGCGTGGTTCATCTCGTTGACTCGCCCGCGCGGCGAGATGGTCAGGATACCGTCGGCTGCGGTTTGCACCAGCGCCTTGGTGTGGGCTTCGCGCAGGCGAATCTGCTCGATCGCCCACTCCTTGAGCGACTCGTAGGCGAGGGTCAGCGACAGGACCAACACGTACAGGCCCACCAAGACGGTCAGCTCGAAGAAGACCTGTTGGCGCGAATCGAGCGCCCCCGGGGTCGAGCCCGACTGTAGCTGCGAGATGTAGAAGACGACCGCGCTGATCACGACCAGGGCCAGCCACAACAGCCCCGAGCGCATCCCGGCGATGAGCACCGAGAGCATGGGCACGACCGCCAACCATAAAAACGGCGGGCTGCCGAAGTCGCCGACCACGGCCACGAAGATCATGATCCAGAAAATATTGAACGACAGCCAATTCCCCAGAAAGAGGAAGGGGACGCCCCGGCGCAGCAAGAAGACGCTCGAGCAGACCAGCGTCGCGCCGATCATCACGCCGATCGGGGCGACGATGTCGCCGTTGAGGGCGTACATGATCGCCGAGTAGATCGGCGCCCAGATCGCCAGGGCCAGCGAGAAGACCACCACCACCCGGGCTCGGAAGACGCCATCGCTGCCTTCCTCGATGCTAGGCGGCAGAAAGCGGGAGGTGAGAAGATCGAAGAAGCTCGATTCAGAACGGTCAACAGCGGTGCTTTTCATATTCTCTCATTGAAACTGCGTGGCAGCCGCGGCTGCGGGTGCCACTTCAACGATTGGGGGCGCCGTGTGTGGCGCAAAACGAATGATTTTAGGACAAGGGGGATTTTTGTCGCAGCCACTCCAGCCCGTGAAGGGCGGCGCGTTGGCCGGTCTTGCGCAGGTGGCGAAGGGTCTCGCGCACCCGCACCGACGGCTCGAGCATCGATTCGAGCTGGCCGTCTTCGTGCAATTGCTGGGTGGCGCGTCGTCGGATTTTGCCGCTGGACGTCTTCGGGATGCTGCCCGGAGCGACCAGGGCGATCTCGGCGGTGCTCAGGCCAAAGTGGCGCTTGACCACCCGCCGGATGGAGTCGGCGAGCTGGTCGAGCGGGCGAAGGTGGCCCGGGGAGACCTCGCAGACGAGCACCAATTGCTCAGTGCCCAGATCGGGGGAGGTCCGTGTGAGCGCCACCACCCGGCCCTTGCGCGCGCCGGGCAGGCGGCCGACGTGGCGCTCGATGTCGCTGGGGGCGTAGTTTTGCCCGGCGACGATGATTAGATCTTTGATGCGGTCGACCACATACAGCTGGCCGTCGGCGACATAGCCGAGGTCGCCGGTGCGCAGCTCGTGGCGGTCGGAGTCCGCCGTCTCGGCGGGGGCCGTGGAGAAGTACCGCGGCGAAACCGAGCGGCCCCGCACACAAATCTGACCGACCTCGCGCTCGCCGAGGCTCTGGTCGGTGTCCAGGTCGCGGATGATCAATTCGTGCTCGGTCACCACCCGCCCGACGCTGACGAAGGTCGCCGTCGACGCCTCTTCGGGGGCGGCCGGAAGGGCACGGCCGTCGGAGGCCAAGGCCTCGCGATCGACGCTGTCGTAGCGCACCGTCTCACCTGGCGAGGGAAAGGCCACCGACAGCGTCGCCTCGGCCAGCCCGTAGACCGGGTAGAATGCCTGGGGGTCGAAGCCGCATGGAGCAAAGCGCTCCAAAAAGGCCTTCACCGTGCGGTGGTCAATGGGCTCGGCGCCGTTGAAGGCCAGGCGTAACGAGGACAGGTCCAACTGCTCGACGAGGCGGTCGGGGAGTTTGCGCGCAGAGATGGCGTAGGCGAAATTGGGGGCGACGAGGTAGGTGGCCTCGAATTGCTCGACGCCTCGCAGCCAGCTATCGGGTCGGGTGATGAAGTCGGTCGGGCGCATCATATAGGGCGCAAACCCCAAGAATAGCCCCAGAAGCGGCACACCGATCAAGCCCATATCGTGGAAGAGCGGCAGCCACGAGAAGGTGTGGTCGTCCGCCGTGAAGTGGCCGCTCAGCGCCGTCGCGCGCAGGTTGGCGGCGACGTTGGCGTGGGTGACCACCACCCCCTTGGGCTCGCCGGTGCTCCCCGAGGTATATTGGAGATAGGCGGTCTCATCGAGCCGGCGATCGAAGTCCAGCTGTGCCGGTGCGGTCGGCTCGGCGCCGAGATCGCCGGCGTCGACGAAAATCTCGACGATGCCGCCGTCGAGGTCGAGCTCGGACCAGCGCTCGGGCAGGTCTCCGACGAGCACCCGTGGCTGACAGTCGCGACAGACCGACTCGATGCGCTCGATAAACGCCTGAGCCATCTGCAGATCGGTGACCGGTGGTAGAGGCACCGCCACCGCTCCCAGGCCCATCGAGGCCAGCAAAAAGGCCATAAAGGACTCGATGGAGTCGATGGAGAAGACCACCCGGTCGCCGGCCTCGACACCGCGGGCCTTCAGGCGGGCGGCGGCGCGCTCGACGCGCTGTCGCAGCCGCCCGTAGCTGATCGGCTCGGCGTGCAAGTCGGCGCCTTGCAGGTCGACCTGGTGAAAAGCGGGCGCTTCAGGATCGGCGTCGGCGCGGTCGGCGAAGATCGCCGGCAGGCTCATCGACTCGTCGGGGACGGCGTCCCAAACGGCCTGGGGAATGTCTTCGGCCCAGGCGTCGTGGCGGCGCCATAGCGTCTGTGAGGGGCCGCCGTCGGGGCCCGGTGCTCGAGCGGCTTTCATGGTCGTACTCCCTATTGTACTGCGGCGCCGTCGGGCGCCCCGAAGGTGCTGGTTCTAGAGATAGAAGCTGGGCTCAGAGATAAAAGTCGCGGCCCTGGTCGGCGTAGGCTCGTGCCGAGTCGAAGACCGAGGCGGGCAACCAACGCGATAATGCCTCGCGCGCCGCGAGCATCTCCTCGACGCGCGCGACGGTGGCGTATTCGCAAAGGCTGGCCCGGCCGACCGGGAAGGCCAATAGTTCGCGACAGATGAAATCGGCCAGCGCACTGTGGCGAAGCAGCCCGCTGTCCAGAGACGAGCGGACCGCGTGCAGCAATGACAGAGTCACCGCGTCGCCGAGGGCGCTATCCTCGGAGGCCTCGGTCGGCTGGGCCGGGCCGGCTTCGAGCAGCGCCGCCAAGGCGGTGGCGGCCTGCGGGCGAAGCGGCTCGGGCAGCCGCTGTTGGAGTCGGCCGACGAGGTCGCTCAGATCGACATCGGAGTCGAGCCAGGCCAGCGGCGAAGGCACGAAGCCAAAGCGTGACAGGGTCATATGCACGTCGTCGGGCTCGCCGCCCGCAGCCACGTAACCGACCAGCGGGGCGAGGCAGGCGCTGTAGAAGGCGTCGCAGGCGAAGCCGTCCTCGGGAGTGCTCACCACCACCGAAAATCCGGCAGCGTCCAGGTATTCGAATAACGGGGCGATCAGGCGCCGAGCGTCTTCGTCAGCATTGCGTTCATCGACCGCGATCTCGACCAGCGGTCGGGTGCCGGTCGAGGGGATGCGCTGCTCGCTGCGCTCGAGGCCGAAAGTAGCGAAGGGCCAGCGCACCATCACCGGGGTGGCCCAACTCGGCCGGGTGCCGACGGGCTCTGTGCAGACTCCGACCGGGAAGAGGCCCGTGGGGGCGTCCTCGCCGGATGTGCATCTGTCGGATACGAATTCGAGGCTGATGTGGTCGGCCGGCGGTGTCTCATCGGCGGCGAGCGTGCGGACGCCGGCGACCCGCCGAGCGGCGAGCTCGTCGGCCAGGCGGCGGGCCTGAGCGTCCTCGGCCGAGGCGCGGATTCCCAACTGGCGGTGCTCGGGGAGTTGGCGCACCCAGACCCGCTCGGCGAGTTGGCGCAGATATAAGAAGGAACGGGCGGCCTCGGCCTGCGGCTCGACCAGCGAGCGGCCGGCGAGGTGAAGCTCGCGCTCGAAATCGGCGTCGTCGAGCGCGCCGGGCTTTCGAGCCGAATGGACCAGCAACTCCAGGCACTCCTCGAATAGCGGGCGATAGCTCGCCGGGAGCCGCTCGATCTCGGCCAGCGTCGCCCGGCGCACCCGGTCGATCTCGTCGGCGTCTTCACGCACTCTCTCGCCCGGTGCGACCGAGCCGGCGAGCACCTCGCCGATGAACGCGTCGACCTCATCGTCGAAGCGATCTGTGTCGAGGACGCGGTCGACCAGGCCCGCCTCGGCGGCGCGCGCGCCCCACAGCCGGTGGCCCCACACCAAAAATCCCACGGCGTTCTCGATGCCGATTATGCGCGGCAGCCGCTGGGTGCTGCCGAAGGCCGGCCCGTTCAGGTAGTCGGCAATCTCGGTCATATAAAAGGTGGTGTCGGCTCCGTCACGCGCGATGCGGTAGTCGCAGCACAGCGAAAATTCGGCCCCGCAACCGTAGCAGGCCCCGCGTACCGCCGCGATGGTGGGGGCGTCGAAGTCGGCCACGGCCCGGTAGGTCCGCCTCAAGAGCCGCGTCAGCCCGAAGATACTCTCCGGCGACTGCACGGCGCTGGCGAGCATGAGCTGGGCGCCGTTGATGAAGCTGCGTTCCTTCGCACTGGTGAATACCAGCGCCGACACCGAGCTTTGATCGAGCTCGGAGAGTACCTCGTAGATCTCGGTGACCACCTCGCCGGTCAGGATATTGACTTTGCTCGAGGGCGTATCCAGGCAAACCTCGACGGCGCCTCGCTCGTCGCGTTTTACGTCCAATGTCTCGAAAGTCTTCATGCTGCGACCCCTTCGATATATTCGCAGAGCGATGCGACGGTCAGTTGCGAGGGGGCGCTGGCTTGCTCGACCCACCGATTGAGCAGCACAGGTCGGCCCAGCCGGTCCTCGATTTCGAGAGTGAGCACCGACAAGGTCAGCGAATCGAAGCCGAGGTCTTCGAGAAAGGAGTGGTGGGCCTCGATCGTGGCGGGCAGCTCGTCCTGTGCCGCGGCGCGAATCGCCCGACGAACCAATTCCATGACATCTTGCATTCTGAACCTCGCTAAGATTCGAAGCCGCCGTCGGCTTTCGAATGGTGGGTTTGACTGTGTGGGCTGGTGCCTATGTTTTTTACATTAAATGTTGAAAGAAGTTATTGCAACAAAAACTTTGCACTTTAAGCGCAGTATTCTCATGAATTCCCAGAATTGGGGGTTTTCGGAGTTCATCCATAAAGAGCGATGGTGCGCTCGATTCGCCGATGAGAGCGGGGGCGGGCTGGGCTGGCTATCAAGATTCAAGGGTTTGTGGGTGTACCGTGGATAATGTGAAAATCGGGGAAGCGGGTGATTGGGGGATTTATGCTATTAGACGCGCTTGAGACTATGTTTTTGTAGGGTTGTGAAGGTGTTATATTAAATGTAATTATAGAGTAATTGATTTCGGGTATATATCTTCTGGTCCGGCCCTGCCGCCGTAGGATCGAGCCAGTCGAGGGAGTTCCGATGAGTATTCCGCCGTCACTATCGCTGCCAGCGCGTGAACAGACGCTCGACTGGATGACCCGGCCGTACAAACTTTTGGCCCGGTGCCAAGAGGAACTCGGGGATGTGTTCACCATCGATTTCCGCGAGCACGGCCGCTACGTGCTGTTCAGCCACCCCGAGCCGATTCATACGATCTTGGCCGGTGATCCGGCGGTCTTCCACGCCGACAACAGCCTGCTGGAACCCTTTGTGGGGCCCCGTTCGTTGCTGCTGCTCGAAGGCCGGCGCCACAAGCAGGAGAGGCGCTTGTTGATGCCTCACTTCTCGCGGCGCCAGATTCACGCGTGGGGCGATCAGATCGTGGAGGCCGCAGACCAGATGATCGACGGCTGGGAGGACGACGAGCCATTCTCGATGCGGGAGTCGGCCGAGGCGATCGCCCTGAGCCTGATCGACCGGCTGGTCTTCGGGCTCGAAGTCGACCAGAAGCGACACGGTGAGTTGCACGAATGTTTTGCCGAGATCTTGGGCCATCCGTACTTCAATATCGCGCTGATCGGCGAGTTCGGCGAGCGGCTGGCCGGCTCGGCGGGCTGGCAACGATTGCAGGATCTGCTCGAGCGCATGGACGCGCTTATCCATGCCGAGATCGCCCAGCGGCGCGCCTCGGGCAAACGCGGCGCCGACATCATGAGCCTGCTGATGGACGCCGAGCGCGAGGATGGACGACCACTGAGCGACGACGAATTGCGCGACGAGTTGGTCACGTTGTTGGCCACCGGCCACGAGACCACCGCCACGGCGCTGGCTTGGTCGATCTATTGGGTGTTCACGCATCCGCCGGTCCGAAAGCGACTGGGCGAGGAGCTGGCCGGTCTGCCCGCGAACGCTCCTCCGCGCCAGGTCGCCGGACTGGAGTATCTCGAGGCCGTGGTCCTGGAGGCGCTTCGCATCAACCCCATCGTGCCGATCATCGCACGCAAATTGACCCGGCCGACCACGATCGGCGGCTACGAGTTGGACGCCGGGGTGACCGTCGCGCCGGTCATCTACCTGCTTCACCGTCGCCCCGAACTCTTCGCCCAACCCGATCGTTTCCGCCCCGAGCGCTTCCTCGAGCGCGACTACAAGCATAATGAATTCATGCCATTTGGCGGCGGCGTGCGCCGCTGTTTGGGCATGCACCTGGCGCTGTACGAGATCGAGCTATTATTGGCCCGTATCATCGAACGCGTCGACCTCCAGCTATTGGAGCCCGAGGCGGTGTGTCCACGGCGACGGATGGTCACGATCGCGCCATCTTCCGGTGTGCGGTGTCGGGTGGCCCATCGTCAGGCCGCGGCGCACTCGGTCGGCTAGATTTTAGGACGTATTTAGCGCTTATTGGCTTGAAGCTGACGGGGGGGAGGATATAGTCTTGGGTACAGAGATTCGCTGTACCACCGACGCGATGTGTGACGCATCTACCGACGCTAGACAGCCATGAATCTGAACTCGAATAACCCCAAGCATTTTCTACCCATTCCCTCTTCGAAGGCCGCAGCTGCCTGTTCGCTGGGCGCGGCCGGGATGTCCGGCGAGGACTTCCTCGAGCTCATTCGCGAGCGGGAACGCTACGGGTGGTTGGCGGACAAGGTCGACCGCTGGGTAGGATTGTATAGCGTACCGGAACTCGTCGATCTGTTGGGGGCGTTGCCGACCATCCCCGGCCAGCATCAAAAGGCGCTGGTCGCCCTCTCCTTGACCGACGATCTGTCGGCGCTGGCGGCGCTCGAGGACTTCGACTCGTCCGGTTATGGCGAGCGTTTCCAGCTCTTGCATCAGGTCGCCATCGGTCAGTGGCGCCAGCGACACCGTGCAAATGGCTAATACGTGATTGGATTTAGTCCAACCAGCTCACGGCCTGCTCTTCCAGCCTCTTTTTGATCTCCATCAGCGCGTTGACCGGTCCCTCGGGCAAGAATTTGTCCAGGAGTGCATCCTGCTTCTTGGCACGCTCCCTGGCTTCGGCGTACGGGATATTCGAGAAGGTGACCATCGAGTATAGTGGCACCCATTTTTGCGGAAACGTCTCGTGGAGCTTTCGCTCGAGCTTCTTTCGGGCCAAAAAGGCCGGGCTCGCCACCTTCGAGCGCATCTCCTCGTAATTATAGAGCGCCAGGTCAGCGATGGCCTCGGCGTTGGGTTTTCGAAGCTCGGTAAATTTGGGCAAGATATCCGCGAAGTCGCCGTCGTATTGCTCGAAGAGGGTGTCGAAGACGAAGCAATCCTCGAAGGCGGCGTTCATCCCCTGGCCGTAAAACGGCACCACCGCGTGGGCCGCGTCCCCGATGATCAGCACGCGGTCCTCGAAGTGGTACGGCTCGCAGCGGATGGTGACCAGCGAGCTGGTCGGGTTGTCGAAGAAGTCGTCGAGCAGCGTGGGCATGTGGGGGACGGCGTCGGGAAATTCGCGCGCGAAGAACGCTTCGACGTCGGCCTCGGTTTGCAGCTGCTCGAAGCTGTCTTTGCCCTCGAAGGCCATAAACAGCGTGCACGTAAAGCTGCCGTCCTGGTTGGGCAGCGCGATCATCATGAAGTCGTGGCGCGGCCAGATATGCAGGGCGTTTTTGTCCAGGCGGTGTGCGCCGTCGTCGGTCGGCGGAATCTCGAGCTCTTTATAGCCGTGGGACAAAAACTCCTGGGCGTAGTTGAAGCGGTCGGTCTTCTGCAGGCGCTGGCGCACCTTCGAGAACGCCCCGTCCGCCCCGATGGTCACGCCCTCGGGCCCCTCGTATTGCTCTCCACTTTCCAGATTTTCGAGCTCGAGTGCGCCGCTGTCCAGGTTGACGCCGCGGCATTTGGTCGCGAACCGAAAGTCGACGTTTTCGTAGCTGTCGGCCTCGTCGACCATCAATTGGTTGAGCCCTGCGCGCGACACCGAGTTGATGAATTGGCCCTCGAGCCCATAGGGCTGGAAGGTCAGCTCACCGTCGGGCGAGTGCATCATGCGCCCGTGCATCGGGATGCACATCTCGCGGACTTTCTCCTCGAGGCCGACCCCGGCCAGCGCGTTCAGCCCACGCGTCGAAAGCGCCAGGTTGATGGAGCGGCCGCCGGCAAAGCCGGCTTTGCGAAAGTCGTCGCGGTATTCGAAGACCCGCACATCGCAACCCTGCTGGGCCAGATAACAGGCCACCAGCGAGCCGGACAGGCCCGCGCCTGCAATATTTACGGTCGTCTTTGCGTTTTTGGCCTGGCTCATGATGCCTCCAGCGTGCGGCTGAGAATGTCGCAGAACGTCCAGACGTCCTCATACGAATTATATAGCGGGACCGGGGCGAGTCGGATGACGTCGGGCTCGCGCCAGTCGCAGATGACTCCTTCGGCCTGCAGCGCGTCGAAGAGCTTCTTGCCGTCGCGCTTGGCTTGCAGGGAGACCTGGCTGCCGCGGCTCTTAGCGGCGCGCGGGGTGATCACCTCGAAGGCGTCGGACGGCATCCCGTCGATCAGATAGAGCAGATAATCGGTCAGGCCGAGTGATTTTTCGCGCAGCCGCTCCACGCCGGCCTCATCGAAGAGGCCAAGCGAAGCCTTGAGCGGCGCCATCGAGAAGACCGGCGCGTTGCTCAGCTGCCAGCCGGCGGCGCCGGGCTGCGGGGCGAATTCGGGTGCCATTTGAAAGCGCGTCTCCGGGTCGGTGCCCCACCAGCCGGCAAAGCGCGGCAGGTCGGGCGCGTCGGCCCAGCGCTCGTGGACAAAGCAGCCGGCGGTCGCGCCGGGCCCGGCGTTCAGATATTTATACGAGCACCACACCGCAAAATCGACGCCCCAATCGTGCAGATCGAGCGGCACATTTCCGGCCGCGTGCGCCAGGTCGAAGCCGACCTTCGCGCCGACCGCGTGGCCGGCCTGCGTGATCGCCTCCAGGTCGAAGAGCTGGCCGGTATAGTAGTTGACCCCGCCGAGCATCACCACGGCGAGCTCGTCGCCGAGCTCCTCGATAGCCAGCAGGATATCCTCGTCGCGCAGCGTCTCCTCGCCCGGGCGCGGCTCGAGCTTGACGACGGCTTCCTCGGGGTCGAAGCCGTGAAAGTCCGCCTGGCTGTCCAGCGCGTAGTGGTCGGAGGGAAACGCGCCGCCCTCCATCAAGATCTTGAAGCGGTCTTCGGTAGGCCGATAAAACGAGACCATCATTAGGTGCAGATTGGTGGTCAGGGTATTCATGACCACGATCTCTTCCGGGTTGGCGCCGACGATGTCGCTGAGGCCCTCGGCGAACTTCTCGTGGTAGGCATACCAAGGGTCACGGCCGTCGAAGTGGCCCTCGACACCCAGCGCCGCCCAATCCTCGAGCTCCTGCTCGATATCGGCGCGCACGCCCTTGGGCTGCAGGCCCAACGAGTTCCCACAAAAATAGATCGTCGGCTCGCCGTTTTCCTGGGTGGGGATATGGAAGCGCTCGCGAAACTCGCGCAGCAGGTCGTCCTGGTCGAGCTTCCGGGCGTAGCCCCGATCGGGATGGTGCGTCATGGTGTGCCTGGCCGGTTAATGCGTGTTTTTTGCTGGGTGTTTCTTAGTCGAATTGGGGTGGGTTTGGCAATGCGTGGGTCGTGTTGGCGTAGGTGTTGCTGGACAGTGACACCCCCCGGTCGCCTACGCGCCGCCACCCCCGCGCCCCGCGCGGGGGTGGCGGCGCGTAGGCGCCGGGGGGCTGCCACGTACCAGTAAAAATCACCATCACCCCTCCACCCCCCGCACCCCAAACAAAAGCGGCCGCGATGGCGCAGCATCCAGCGCAAACCTCGGTAATTGCAGATTCAACAAATACCGACCGTCGTCGAGGCTGCCCGGCACATAAGCCATCTCGGTCACAGTACGCCCGCTCGCAGCCTCGCCAGAGAGCGACGTCCGACCGGCCGGCACCCCGAAGAACCGGTGATGGTTGGGAAGCGTGCCGCCGTCGTCCTCGCGGTCGAGCGAGGGCAGGTCGAGGACCAGGTGGTCGACGTCGAGCTCGAGCAGCCAGTCGACGGCCTCGTCGGTGGGGTAGGGCGGGTTGGCGCCGCTATAATTGCGCCGGAGCTTGTCGGGCGGATTGGGCAGCGTGCGGATGATCAGCGCCTCGCAGAAGCCCGTGGGGGCGCCGGCGGCCAAAAAGGCCGTCTCGAGCGCGCTGCGGGTGATCACGCGGTCGTCGCCGGCGTGCTCGCCGCGGTAGGCCTCGGCGCTCTTGTCGAGTGCTACGGGGGCGACGGTGACCAACGCGGCCAGCATCAGCGGCCTGCGGGCGAGCTCGCCGACGGCGACCGGCTCGTCGACGATGTGGCCTACGCATTCGGTGTGGGTGCCGTTGCCGTGTGGGTTCAGGTGCACGTCGCGGCAATTGGCGCTGCCGCCGCGGCCGGTGTCGCCCACGAAGCCGTCGGCCTCGACGGCGCGGGCGCTGGCCGGCTCCAGGTGAAAGGCGTTGGGCTGCGGGCCGTCGAAGTCGAGGCGGACGGCCAGGTCGTGGGCCGATGTGAGATCGGCGCCGAACGGCTGGCCGTCGACCTCGAAGTCGATGTGGGTCAGCGCGCTCATTGGGCAGGCACCCGGGTGCTCTCTTGGAGTTCATAGCCGATGGACCGGGAGTGGTTCCGGCTGGCTTTGGTCTCGTAGTCGGCGCGCTCGCGGCCGGCCCACTCCAGGGCGGTGCCGCTGAGGATGCGCTCTTTGGCCTCGGCGGCCAAGAAGTCGACCTTCTCGACGAGTTGGCCGGGCTGGAGCTCACCGAGCGGGAACGGATAATCGGTGCCCAGCGCGATATTGTCGTGGCCGATGACGTCGCAGACGAATTCGAGCGCGCGTGGATCGTGGACCAGCGAGTCGATATAGATGCGGTCGACCAGGTCGACCGGCGAGGTCGTCGTGCATGTCTGGCACAGGTCGGGGCGCACCTCGAAGCCGTGCTGGATGCGGCCGAGAGTGGCCGGGAACTCGCCGCCGCCGTGGGCGAACGCGAAGCGAATATTGGGGTATTTCTCGAGCACGCCGCCCATCATCAGCGAGCAGATCGCCCGGGAGGTCTCCGCGGGCATGCTCACCAGCCAGGGCAGCCAGAAGCGCGGCAGGTCGTCGAAGCCCATCATATCCCACGGGTGGACGAAGACCGCCGCGCCCAGGTCGTTGGCCGCCTCGTAGAACGGGTCGAGCGCCTCGTCGTCGAGGTTCCAATCGCCGATATGAGTGCCGATCTCGACGCCGCAAAGGCCCAGATCGTTGACGCAGCGCTCGAGCTCCTCGGCGGCGCGCTCGGGGGCCTGCATGGGCACCGTTCCCAGGCCCATGAACCGCTTGGGGTATTGGGCGATGCAATCGGCGATGTGGTCGTTGAGGATTTTCGACAGATCGTGGGTATCAGCCGGCTTGGCCCAATAGCTGAACATCACCGGCACCGTCGACAGCACCTGCACGTCGACGCCGTGGGCATCGCACTCCTCGACGCGCACCGACGGGTCCCACAGGTTCGCCTCGACCTCGCGGAAGAATTCGTCGTCCTTCATCATCTTCGCGCAGCCGGTGCCGATGTGCTCCAGGCGGATGAAGCCACCGTAGCCGTAGCGCTCGCGCAGGTCGGGCCAATCTTTCGGTAAGATATGTGCGTGAATATCGATCTTCATGGTCAGGGGTCCAGGGGTCCAGGGGTCCAGGGGTCCAGGAACTACAAAAGCTGTGCGTTATGCTTTTTCGAGATAGTGGCCGCAGTTGTCGCAGGTGCGTTTTTCGTCGTCGGCCCAAAACGCTTGGATGGCCGCTTTGAGCTGGCTGACGATGTCCTCGAGGTAGAAGAATTCCTCGTGGAGGACCTCGCCGCAGTTGTCGCAATACCAGCGCAGGCCGTCTTCGACGCCCTCGGGGCGTTTGTGCTCGATGACCAGGCCGATGCTGCCCTCGGGGCGCTGCGGGGAGTGAGGGACGCCGGCCGGCAGCAAAAAGATCTCGCCTTCTTTGATCTCGATGTCCCGAAACTCGCCGTCATCGACGACCTTGAGGACCATATCGCCCTCGATCATCCGGAAGAACTCCTCGCGCTGGTTGATGTGGTAGTCCTTTCGGGCGTTGGGCCCGCCGACGATGAATACGTCGAAGAGGGTGTCCTCCCAGATCTTCTTATTGCCGACCGGGGGTTTTAGCAGGTGGCGGTTATCCTCGATCCACTGCTCCAGGTTGATCGGCGGCAAGAGCTTACCCATCTCGGTCCTCGCAATTTTTAAGTTTTTTGAGTGCTGCTAAGCTGCCTTCATACAAGGCGGTCGCCCCGAAACTGTCAAGGTCAGATGGGCCACCTGCACTTCGAACTCCTCGATTTACGATTTGCATGTCATCGTGTTTGATCGGCGGTCGAAGCGCCACAGGCCTCGAGTTCCCCTTCAGGCGAGTCCTAGGCTCCCGGCTCCTGGATGCTCGACGAGCAGCCGGCTGAAGCGACCCTCGCGGTCGAGCGTCTCTTCACAATTCGCCTCATCGTCGTTGTTTACCTCACGTAAGACTACCAGTAGCTGGGCCCGGCAGCGCCGCCCTCGGTCTCGGCGCGGGATGCTCACGGGTCGAGGACCAGCAGCGGCGAGTTTTGGTTGGTGAGCGTACCATCCCCGAGTTGACCGTTAGAATTATACCCCCAACACCACAGGGTGTCATCGGTGCGGATCCCGCAAGTATGACTTGCATTGGCTCCTAAGACGGGGACCGAACCCCAATCCGTGGCCGCGCCCACCTGCACCGGCGAGGTACGGCTCGTCCAACTCCCATCCCCGAGCTGACCTTGGGGATTGCCCCCCCAACACCATAGGGTGTCGTCGGCACGAAGCCCGCAGGCATAAGAGCTCCCGGCCGAGACCGCCTCCCAATCCGTGGCCGTGCCCGCCTGCACCGGGGAGCTGTGGCTGTGCGTCGTGGTGCCGTCGCCGAGCTGACCAAGGCTGCCCGCACCCCAGCACCACAGCGTACCGTCGTTACGGACTCCACAACTGTGGTTAATGCCACCAGCGACCATGGTCCAGTCGGTGGCCGCGCCTACTTGGGTTGGCGAGAGGCGGTCAGTTTTGGTGCCGTCGCCGAGCTGACCTTGTGTGTTTTGTCCCCAGCACCACAGGCTACCGTCGGAACGGAGCCCGCAGGTGTGTTCCTCCCCCGTCGTGACCGAAACCCAGTCGGTGTGCGCGCCCACTTGAACCAGGGAATCGCGGGCGGTGGTGGTACCGTCGCCGACCTGACCATGATCGTTCGCGCCTGTGCACCACAGGCTGCCATCAGCGCGGATTCCACAGGTCCTATGCCAGCCGGTGCTGATCGAACTCCAGTCGGTGTGCGTGCCCACTTGAACCGGGGAATCGCGGGTGGTGGTGGTACCGTCGCCGAATGAACCGTAGGAGTTGTTCCCCCAGCACCACAGGCTGCCATCGGTGCGGAGCCCACAAGTATGCATGTGCCCGGCGGCAACCACTGCCCAATCGGTGTCCGTGCCCACCTGAACCGGAAGCCGTCGCATGGTCGAAGTGCCATCGCCGAGCTGGTGGGCGGCGTTTTGCCCCCAACACCACAGGCTGCCGTCCGTGCGGACACCGCAAGTATGGGCACTACCGGTCGAGACCATAACCCATACGCCTCCTGGCACCGGAGCGGGGGCGCAGACCCGGTCCTCGCACACCTCGCTGGAGCAGTCCGAGGCGTCGTCGCAGCTCGCACCTTCGAGGCAAGGCTCGCAGGAGTCGCCGCCACAGTCCACGTCGGTCTCATCGCCGTTGAGCACCCCGTCGTCGCAGGCCGCCGGAGCGCAGCTTCCCTCGTCGCACACCTCGCTGGAGCAGTCCGAGGCGTCGTCGCAGCTCGCACCTTCGAGGC
>CAYLTX010000103.1:18805-20924 GCA_964386725.1 uncultured Bradymonadales bacterium
CCACAGTCCACGTCGGTCTCATCGCCGTTGAGCACCCCGTCGTCGCAGGCCGCCGCCGGGGGATCGTTGACGGACTCGTCGTTCGCTTGGTCATCACTGCCACAGGACCACAAAAACACAGCCAGACAAAACAACTGCAAGGCCTTCACACTTCGCTGCCAACTCATTAGTTAATTCTCCCAATTATTTAGTACTACAACGTCTCTTCCTCGCGGCGCATCGTCGGTCCAGATGACCACTGGCTGCGTTGCCGTCTCTCGACGATGCTACCACCTCGCCTGCGAGCCGTCGTCTTGGCATTGGACATCTGGCCTCGCCGAGAGCTACTCACGCCGAAGCGACGTTGTAGTATTAGGCAAATATACGCACGGGGCTGGCGTGCCGCTGGGCGACACCACCGCGTGATCACGAGCAACTCAGCATCGAGGCGTCGCAGCGGACACGATCTTCATCGGCAGAGGCTTCTTTACGAGCTTGGGCGATGGCTCCCGAATTCCAATCGGACGATCGTACTTCCCTCGACGAGGCCGTCAAGAGCCACGCGGCCCGGCGGCTGCCGGTGCTGATCGAGCTCCAGTCGATGCGCGCGCCGAGCCCCCCTCGCCGGGCTCTAATGCGTAGCGCGAGGCGGCGACGTCGGGGAAGACCTCCAGGCGGTGGCGCGGCGAGGCGAGCGGTCGCCGCGGAACTGTCAAGGGGAGGTCTGCCGGCGCAGAATCTCCAGGACGCGCTCGTGATCTTCGGGGGTGAGCACCGGCTGAGACCAGCCCGAGCGCATCTCGATGATGATGCATTTGGACTTGCCGGGCCGGTTGAGGTCCAGGTGGAACCACTGCGGTGGCATGCGCGTGCCCCAGAGGCGCCATTTGCCGCTCCAAAAGTCCAGGTCCTCCTCGCGCACCGATTTGATGTCGGCGTACTCGATGCGCTTGCTCCCGGCGGGGAAATAATAGGTCTTGATGGTCAGCGCGTGTTCGTCGAGCACGACGTATTTGTCTTCGTAGAGGACCATAATCTCCAAGCTACTTGAGGGCACGGGGTATCGCGTAATTTTACGCAGATGGTTGTATCATAGCCGGGTGAGACTGGCCCAGCACGGCGGGAGCGAGGTATGCTACTACACGCGACAAGGCAGATATGAGACTCTATTAGTTGATAGGGCCCATCCAACGCTCGTTCACGATCAGGAGTTGCATGACTATCTTCAACTTCAAAGACGTTAGTCGAGGCCCGAGACGCTCCGTTCGCAAGGGAGAGCGTCCAAACGCGGAGTACGACCCGATCGACGAGGGGAATCCCGGGGCGAATACGATTTGGTCGTCGGTGATCTCGGTGTTGCTGGGCTTCTTCTCGCTGCTGGTCGTTTGGATGTTATGGGCCGCTCGCACCCAACCCAAGGCGCCCGACGGCGTGCTATTGCTCCCATTTGTCATGGGCGGGGTGACCTTCGCCGCAATCTGCTTCGGCGCACCGGTGTATTGGTGGTGGCAGCGGCGCCGAATGCGAGCGGTCATGGAGGGGCACCTGGATATCGAAGACGACTCGACCACGCTGGACGAGGGGGCCTCGGCGGATTCGGGCGAGGAGGTCGCTTTCGGCTTCGACGACGATGAGGTCGAACGCGAGAAGCGCGCGACGGAAGTAAAACAGGCCTAGTGCAGGCCTCAAGCCCCAAGCCCCAAGCCTCAAGCCCGCAGTACCCCAAGCCTCAAGCCCGCAGTTCAAGCCGTCGGCGGCCGCTCGTTGCGCAGCATCTGATGGACGCGGGCGACGACGTCGCTGCGGTAGTGGTCGCGGTGGGCGGGGTCGAAGGCAAAGCCGCGGATATGCATCTGGACCTGGTTGCGGGCGCGGTCGATGTCCAAGAAGACCTGCGGGGCGTGGTGGGGGGAGGCCAGCGGGGTCAGGAAGCTGGCCTGTCGGGCGAGCTCCTTGGCGCGCTCGGGGGTGACATTCTCGGGCACCTCGATGGTGATCTCGCAGGCGGCGTCGCCCTCGGCCCGTAGGTTGGTGACTGACTCCTGGGTGATGCTGGCGTTGGGGATCTGGTGCAGGGTGCCGTCGTCGGTGCGCAAAGTCACCGCCCGCGCGCCAAAGGCCACCAACTCGCCTTCGATGT
>CAYLTX010000103.1:20934-23369 GCA_964386725.1 uncultured Bradymonadales bacterium
CGAAACCCGACCAGATCGCCGACCTCGAGCTGGCGCTCGAAGGCCAGGGCCAGCCCCGCGGCGACGTTGCGCAGCCAGTCGAGCCCCGCTATCGCCAGCACGCCCACCAGCAACACACCCAATAGCAGCCAATAATCGGTGATCGCCCAGCTCAGCGTAAAGATCACCTCGAAGAGCACCACCGCCCACAACAGCACCCGGCTGAGCACCAGCCAGCGGCGCACGCGGCGAAGCCCCGGCAGCCGGGCGAGCTTGCCGATGATCACGCTGGCCACGATCGCCACCAGCACGGCCACAATCGCCCACCCGGGCGTGAACAGCGCCGGCGCTTCGCCGAGCGCGGCCCCGGAGAGCTGCTCGACGAGCTGGCCTGTCTGTGTGGCTTCCGGCTCCATGGCGCTCTCAGTTCAGTGTGACGGGTCCAGCCCGGCGTTTAGCTTCTGCCGTACACCGGCCATCATAACGCAATTATCGCTCACAGCCAGTCCGCGGCAGACTCCAGTGCTGATGCCACTCGACGCGAAAGTCAAGTTACCTGTGGCGCTGCTCGTCATTTGCATGGCGAGTGCGCAGGCCTTTGCCCAATCGAGCAGCTCATCGGCCGACGCCGGGCCCCGACAATCTATGCCGTTGGCGGTCGATATCAAAGGAAATCGCGCGCTGCTCGACTCGGTCTTGCGGTGGGTGATGGACCTGCCCGAGCGCGGCCCGCCGACCCCCGAGATGGCCCGGCGCGCCGAGCGCAGGCTGCGCGGCTTCTTCCACGAGACCGGCTACGATCTGGCGCGGGTGCGCGTATTCGCCTTCGGGGACACGCTGCACGTGCTGGTCGACGAGGGCCGGCTCGACCGGATCTTCATCACCGGCGCAAGCGGCGGTCAGGCGCTGCGGCTGCAGGTCGATCTGCGTCTGCCCGGCGACGTCTACAACCGCTTCGCCATCGCCGAGGAGCTCGAGCGGCTCGAGGAGAAGTACGGCATCGAGCAGCTCGACGCCGAGTTGATGCTGCTCGAGCCCAGCCCGTCCACGATCTTTCAATTGCAGGACTTCGTCGACCTGCTCGACGCCCCCGGCAGCCCCGCAGAGCTGTGGCAATATACCCGCGGCCGCTACGCCCTCCGGGTACACGCGACCGCCGGCGAGGCCCCCGAGGGGCTCGACTTTGGCGCGCGGTATCTGCTGCCGTGGGGCCTACAGGCCGGGGTGAGCTATACCGGCAGCGAGCTGCTCCTCGACGGCGACCGCTACCGCGCCTTTGTGCAGGTCTCCGGTCTACGAGACCAACTGCTCACCGAGGTCGAAGGGACCGCGCGTTGGTCGGCGCCGCCGGTATCCTCCGACAGCACGATTCGGCCGGTGGGCGAGGTGCGAAATCGGCTGCGTAGCTTCGAGCGTGAGAGCCTCGGGTTGGACGATTATTTCGAGTTCGACTCCGACGCGGTCGTCAGCCTGGGCTGGAATGCGGTCGAGGAACTCGAGCTGTCAGTGGGCCTGGGCTACGCCTACGAGCGGATTTTCAATCTGGACCGCAGCGAAGAGACCCCCGACTACGTCACCGCCCAGAGTCGACACTACCCGCTGGGGCGGCTGGGGTTGAGCTGGCTGATCGACCGGGGTCTGCTGCGCCGCGACAAGCAGCACGAGCTGGACCTGGAATTCGAATTATACCAGGTCGAGGCGGGAACGATCCGGCGCCTCGAATTCGACTACCAGAAGGTCTGGGAGTTCGGTTTTCAGGACCTCTTTTGGCGCGTCGACGCCACGACCATCACCGGCGGCGGCGTCCAGTGGCAGGACGAGGAGCCGATCGCCTCCACGGTGTTGAGGTCGGTGGCGGGCGACGAGGAATTTGCCCGCAATATGGGCCAATCGGGCCTGGAGTACCGGCTGAGTTTGTACCGAGACATCTTCAAGATCAGCGGCTCGGCCGGCGCCGGCGTCGCGCGTCTTCTGGACCGGCAGACCCGCCGACCGTTCATCGCCTTCTTCGCCTCGAGCGGCCCGGGCCTGCACCTGCGCCTGCTCGATAACTTCGAGGCCAGCGCCTACTACTCCGTGGGCTGGCGCGCCGGCTACGACTTCGACGGGCAGTTTTCGTTGAGCCTTATTCAGATCTATTGATCGGCGAATTGGTGTGAGAGCATCCATTGGATTCCAGCCTAATCGACCGATGTCAGCTTTTCGTCATTGTACAATGAGATTTTTGGATTGACGGCAGAGTTACGTTGGAGTAGCGAGCCGGAAAATATTAATTTCTTTCCGTAGCCCGTTTTCGCAAGTGGGGGAGTAGATGCACGATTTCATGCAGAGCCTGGCAAATTATTTCTTTTCGAGTTGCTCGGTTGGGCGAGGGCGACTTTGCCTCGCGCTATGTCTGTTAGTAACCGTTCAGGGGGTCATCGGTGGCATGCGGCTTAGCACCCGACGAGGATAGG
>CAYLTX010000104.1:0-23183 GCA_964386725.1 uncultured Bradymonadales bacterium
CCCCTGGACCCCCGGACCCCTGAACCCCTGCCGTCACCCCATCCCCATCGTCTGATTCAACTGCAAAATCGGCAGCATCACCGCAAAAACGATGATCGCCACGCCGATACCCATGAGCACGATCATCAACGGCTCGAGCAGCGTGGTCAGCGCCTGGATACGCATGTCGACCTGCTGGTTATAGGCCTGGGCGACGTTGTCGAGCATCTCCTCGAGTTGGCCACTCTTCTCGCCGATGGCGATCATGTGGGTGACCAGCGGGGGGAATTCGCCCGAGCGTTTCAGGGGTTGGGCGATGGACTCACCTTCGCGGATATTGACCCTCGCATCCTCGATGACCTCGATGAGTCGGTTGTTGCCCAGGATATTTTTGACGATATCGAGCGCGTTCAGCAGCGGCACACCGCTGGAAAGCAGCGTGCCGAGGGTGCGCGCAAAGCGGGCCACCGCGATCATGCGCACCAGCGAGCCGGCCACCGGGATCTTCAAGACGAAGCGGTCCCAGGTATCTTTGCCCTCGGGCGTCTCCTTCCAATGCTTGAAGGCGTAGATCAGCGCGCCGACCGCCGGGATGATGATGAACCAGCCGCCGGCGACGATCTCGCTGGTGCCGATGAGCGCCCGGGTGATCCAGGGCAGGGCGGCGTTCTGGTCCTGGAAGATCTGGGTGACCTTGGGGATGACGAAGACAAAGAGTACGCCCATGATCAGCACGCCGACGACCATCATGATGATCGGGTAGACCATCGCGCCGATGATCTTGCTGCGCAGCTCGATCTGGGCTTCCAAAAATTCGGTCAGCCGCTCCAGAACCACGTCCAGGTTACCCGAGCTCTCGCCGGCGCGGACCATATTGACGTAGAGATTGCTGAAGTGGTCGGGGTGGTCGCCCAGCGCCTTGGCCAGGCTCGAGCCCTCGTTGACCTTCTGGCGCACGTCGCTGATGACGCGCTTGAGCTCGTCCTTTTCGACTTGGTCGCTCAGCGCGTTGAGCGCCTCGACCAGCGGGATACCCGCGCGGGTCAGCGTGGCCAACTGACGGGTCAGAACCGAGATGTCGCGCAGGGTCACCCGCTCGATCATCTTCTTGAAGTCGACCTCGCCCGAGCGGCTGGCGCCGGCGCCCCCTTTGCCCTCCCAGATATCGGTCACATAGATGCCCTGGCCCTGCAGCTTTTGGCGCAGAGATCCCTGGCTATCGGCATCCTGGATGCCTTTGACCGTCTTTCCGGTGCCGTCGAGGCCTTTGTATTCGTAAACGGGCATTTAGTTTGTTGCTCGTGTTGAAACTTGTTGCTTGTCGTGGCCCCCCCACTGCCTCGCGCTGTACGACGCGCTCGGCATCTCCCCCCGGGGGGAGAGTTGTCGCTGCGTAAAGCTTCCAATCTGCTTTACGCGGGAGCATCCTCGCTGCGTAAAGCTTCCAATCTGCTTTACGCGGGAGCATCCCTCCCCCATGGGGGAGGTGCTCGGCGCGCTGTACAGCGCCGAGCGGAGGGGGGCCCTCGAAAAGCAGTACTCTCCTTGAATCTGCACCCTACATCTCGTCATAAACACTATCTTCCTGCGTCACCCTCAACACCTCCTCAATAGACGTCTCACCGCCCAAGACCTTCAAAGCGCCATCCTCGCGCAGCGTATACATGCCGTGCTCGCAGGCGCTGCGCTTGATATTGGAGGCGTCGTCGCGGTTCATGACCAGGTTTCGGACCTCGTCTTCGACCTTGAGAATTTCGTAGATGCCGGTTCGGCCCTTATAGCCCAGGCTGATGCACTCCTCGCAGCCGCCGTCGCGGGCCTTGTAGACGTGGCCGCCGGCTTGCTGGATGTCATCCTCGGTGAGGCCGACCTCCTCGAGGACGGTCTCGTCGGGCACGTACGGCTCCTTGCAATTCGAGCACAGCCGGCGCACCAGGCGCTGGGCGAGCGAGGCGATGACCGTGGAGCTGACCAAGAATGGCTCGACGCCCATGTCGATAAGCCGCGTGAACGCGCTCGCGGCGTCGTTGGTGTGCAGCGTCGAGAACACGAGGTGGCCGGTCAGCGACGCCTGGATGGCCATCTCGGCGGTCTCCAGGTCGCGAATCTCACCGACCATGATGACGTCCGGGTCGTGGCGAAGGTAGCTGCGCAGGCCGGTGGCGAAGTTCAATTGGATCTTCGGGTTGACCTGCATCTGGCTGATGCCCTCGAGCTGGTACTCGACCGGATCCTCGATGGTCAGAATATTCTTGTTGGGCTGGTTGATCTCGCTGAGCGACGAGTACAGCGTGGTCGTCTTACCCGAGCCGGTCGGCCCGGTGACCAGGATAATGCCGTTGGGCCGGTGGATGAGCTTGAGCAGCGTCTGCTGGTCGTCGACCTTCAGGCCGATATCGCGCACGTTGAGCAGCACCGCGGACTTGTCCAGAAGACGCATCGTGATGCGCTCGCCGTGGACCGCCGGAGCCGTCGCCACACGAATATCGATGTCCTTGCCGGCCATCTTGATGCGGATGCGCCCGTCCTGGGGCAAGCGCTTCTCGGCGATGTCCAACCCGGCCATAATCTTGACGCGGGTGATGATCGACGAGTGAAAGCGCTTGGGCGGGTGGGCGATCTCTTTGAGGACGCCATCGATGCGAAAGCGCACCGTCAGGTCCTTCTCGCCAGGTTCGATATGGATATCACTGGCGCGCTCGCGCACCGCCTGGACGAAGAGGCTGTTGACGAAGCGGATGACCGGGGCTTCGTCGTCGTCGCTGGCGTCGAGCAGGTCGTTGATGTCGATGCTGCCGTCTTCGGCGTGCGGGCTCTCGGCTTCGTCGAGCTCGTCGAGGCCGGCGCCGAGCTGGCGGCTCTTGCGGTCGAAGGCGCTGTTGATGGCGTCCATCAGCTTGCCGGTGGGCACGACCACGGGCAGCACCTCGCGACCGGCCAAAAAGCGCACCTGGTCGAGCGCCTCGACGTTGAGCGGGTCGTCGGTGGCCACCAGGACGTAGCCGTCTTGCTCGTCGTAGGGCAGCACGCCGTTTTCACGCGCATAGCCGAGCTGCATCTTCTCGAGAAGGTGCAGGTCGATCTCGTCGGCCTTGACCGCCTCCTGGAAGGGGTAGTCGAGCTGCTCGGCCACGGCTTCCATGACCTCGCGTTCGGTGGCGGCCTCCAGGGCCACCAGCACTTGGCCGATCAGCCCGCCCTTGTCACGCTGCTGGCGCAGCGCCTTGTCGAGCTGGTCGGCGGTGATCGTCCCCTTCTGAATGAGGATGTCACCGAGTTTTTGGCGGTTATACATGCCGGTTCCGCGTCGTGTTACTTGTGAAACGCATTTTGCCTGGAGGCTTGTTGCCTCTAGAGCAAATCACTCTGATCGGGCTACAGCTTAGAGCTTACGGCTCGGGCTCGGGTTCGGCCTCGGGCTCGTCGTCGGTCTCCGCGTCCGGCTCGCCCTGCGGGGCGTCGCCGTCGGGCAGCGGCTGTTGCTCGTCGGGGGCCTGCGGCCGGTCATCGAGGCGGCGCGCCGGGGGAAGGGACCGCTGCTCATCTGGTTGGGTCTGGTCGTCTCCGGTGCCCAGGATCCGGTAATTCGGCCCCTGGTCATCGAAGGCTTCCATGGCCTCTTGGCGCGCCTTCGCCTTGGTTTCGGCCTCCGAGAGCACGTCACGCATGCGCTCGATCAGCCCGGACTTCTTTTGATAGTTGGTCGCCGGGTCGTATTCCTTTTTGTCGATCTTGAAGAGCTTAGCGAGCTCCTCACGCTCCTTCATTTTCCGGTCGTAGACCTTCTGGATATCCGTCTTGTCCTCGATGATGTACGGGGTGAGCATCAGCACGAGGTTTTGCTTGGTCGAGATGGTCGTCTTATTGCGGAACAAAAAGCCGAGCACCGGGATATCGCCCAAAAACGGCACCTTTTGAATGGTCTCGGCGTCGCGTTCCTTCATCAGACCGCCGATGACCACCGTCGACTGGTCCTCGACGAGCACGACCGTCTTGGCCGTTCGCTTGGTCGTGGTCGGTGTGAGGTTGTCTCCGCCGGCGCTTTTGATATCGCTGACCTCCTGGTCGATCTCGAGGCGCACGAAATTCGACTCGTTGACCTGGGGCAGGATGCGCAGCGTAATACCGACATCCTCGTATTCGATATTGTTGAGGAGCCCACCTCCCAGTCCACCGAGCGCTCCGAGTCCGCCCAGCCCGCCGAGGCCGGACTGCTGGCCCTGCTGGCCTCCGAGCCCGGCCAGGCTTCCCAGACCACCGAGTCCACCGGCTCCTCGCGAGAATGGAATTCGGTCGGCGACCACGATCTCGGCCTCCTCGTTGTCCATGGTCATGACCGTCGGCGCCGACAACAGATTGACCGAGCTGTCTGTCTGGGTCGCACGAAGCGTCAGAGCGAACGCCGGCAGCGAAATCGGGGTGCCGGGGATATTGGCCATGGGACCGATCAAACCGATGGATCCGCCCAGTCCACTTCCGAAGTCCTCGGCGAGTGTCTCCGGGCTGAAGTTCGACTGACCGAGCAGCCCACCCTGGGTGTCGTCGATGATTCCGCTCTCTTCGGCCGAATCGGGGATGATTCCATCGAAGTCCTGGCCGTTCACCGCGCTAAAGCCCATGCCCAGCTCGCTGTCGGTGTCCATGCCGATCTCCATAATCACCGCCTCCACATAGACCTGTCGGCGTGGCCTGTCGAGCATGTCGACGACCTGCTCGAGGGCCACGTAATCCTTGGGTGAGGCGGTCACGATCAGCGCATTATTGGGCTTATACGAGGTCACCTGCACCTCGCCCTGGAGCAGCGCAGCCACGTCGCCGCCAGCCGCCTGTTGGGGTTGGCGGGCACGTCGGGCGCGCTGAGCCTGCTCGCGCTGCTGGTTTTGACCGCTGGTCAAGTTCGAAAGCGTCGAGGAAAGCTCCTCGGCGTCGGCGTACTCCAAAAACTTCACGTGGACCTGTCCGCCGACCGCGGTGGGCACGTCGAGCAGCTCGATCATCTGGCGGATCTTGTCGAAGTCGCGCGGGTTGGCCACGATGATCAGCTTGTTGGTGCGCTCGTCGGCCATGATCTGCGAGATAGTCACGTTCAGTTCGCCGTTGGCGTCGTCACCGGCCTGGTTCTGGTTGCTTCGACGTCGCCGCCGGTTGTTCTGGGCTCGGTTGCCGGAGCCCTCCTCGGCTTCGAAGAGCTCGGTCAGCTTTTGCTGGATGTCGGCGGCTTCGGCGTATTGGACCTCATAGACGTAGACCTGCTCGAGGATCTCATCCTCGTCCAGGCGTTGGACCAGATTGCGGATCCGCTGCAGGTTCGCGGCGTTCTCGGTGATGATCAGCGAGCTGCCGTAGGGGATGATCGAGGCGTGCTGGCTGGCGAATTTGCTGATCACATCCTGCATTTCCTCGGCCGGGGTGTTCTCGACGGGCACGATCGCGGTGACCATGCGCGGCTCACCGGGCAGTCGCTCGCCTTCTCCATACACGTCCATCGGCTCGGAGATGGCCTTGCCGGACTCGACGATCTTCAAAAAATTGCCAAACGGCACGATCGTCAGCCCGTTCATCTCCAGCGCCGCCACGAACGCCCGATAGGCCTGCGAGAGGGTGACCTCTTCGGGCGAGATGATCGTAATCGTCTTATTGGCCTGCAGGCTGTCAGAGATGATGAAGTTTTTGTTCATCACGCCGGCGAAGAATTTGACGACCTCTTCGAGCTGGGCCTCGCGAAAGTCGATGGTGACTTTGACGTTCTGCGGGCGGCGCTGCGGCCGGGCGTCGGGGTCGAAGTTCGGCGGCAGGTTATATTCTTCGTTGGGATCGAAGTTCTCCGGGGTGATCACTTGGCCCTCGTCCTCCGGATCGCCGTCGGGCTGGTCGCCCTGGTTTTGGGGCCGGCGCTGCTCGTCCTCTCCGGGATCGGCCTGGGGCTCATCCTCTTGATCGTCCTCGTCGTCGCCGCCGCGCTCGATGACGCCGGGGCGCTGGCCGTCGGAGTCCTGAGCGTGGGCCTGACCCATCAGCCCCGGGGCGACGAGGCCGGCCAGGAGCATGGGAACAAGCGCCGTCACAATGAGGCGCACTCTCGTCCACGGCGTGGCGGTCGAGGAAGGGGCGTTATTGTTTTTGGGTTGCGTCGCAATCATCAACTACGTCTCGTTGAATCGGTGGAAACGGAACGATTGAATTTATCAATGCTCAAATGCTCATTGGTCTTGCGCCCGGGAAGGCCCGGCCGATGCATCTCGAGATCATCGGATATTATATTCGAGGTTCTTCTTCTGACCCCGCCGCTCGATTTGGACTTTGACGGTCTTGTCGTTCTTCATCGACTCGAAGAAGTCCATGGCCTGGTGCGAACTCTTGATCTGCTTGCCGTTGACCGAGTGCAGCACATCGCCGCTCTGGATACCCAGCTCGGTGTAGACGCTGTTGGGGGTAATCCCCACAAGCTTCAACCCCTGGCGCTGGCCGTTTTTGAAGTTCGGGACGACCCGGCCCTGGGTGGCCAACTCTCTGCGGTTCTCGATGCGCTTTTCGATGGCGCTGCGCTCGACCTCGAAGCTACCGTCGCCCTTTTTGCGAATCGCGTCTTTGGGCGGCGGGGCAGGCTTGGACCTTTGGGGCCTACGGGCGCTCGACGACGGCGAGCGACGCACCGTCGACGCCGGGGTCGCGGTTGGATTGCCGGTGATCGACTTATCCATGCGCACAAACTCCATCTGGCCCTGCCGACGCAAAATGATCCGGTCGCGCCGAATCTCGACCAGCTCGACGTTGTCCATCAGGTAGTCGCCGACGCTGGCCACCAGCGTCTCGCTGGAGTCCTCGTTTTTGACCAGCGCCATCGAGTAGTGGGGCTGCTTGGCGACCATCGCGCCCAGCAACTTCAGGTTCAGCTCGCTGGCCACCGGAAAGTCCGACGGGATCTGCGGGGAGTCGTCGATCTCGACGCATTGGCCCTGTCGGCATTCCTCGCCTTCCTCACAGCCGCCCTCGCACTGGTCGGCGGGCTGCTCGTCGGGACATCCGAATAGGCAATGCTGCGCGATGGCGCGGTCCCAGTTGCCCTTGCGCTGGGTGCGCGTCGGCGTCGGCCGGTCCGGGCCGCTGTTGTCGGCGATCTCGGGCGGCTCGGGCACCGTAAACGGCGCCAACTGGCTGGCCACCAGGTTGTTGGCCATCAGAGCCATCAAAATGGAGCCCACGCCGATCAGCGCCAGTGTCAGGGCCCAGCCGTATTTTCGAAGCAAATTCTCCATAATCAGCCACAAGTCGATGGCTAGAGGTTCCGGTACATCCGTACTGCGCCGGGTTTACGTCCTGGCGATACGTTGGGTTCGGCAAACATCGCCTTCAGTCGGTTCATTCCGACCCACCTATCGCATCGGTGCGAGAGCATCACGCTCGGTCGTGCACTATCACGTATCGCAAGTTCTGTGCCAGCCGCTGATGCCCCCGAGGCGCCGGTGGGAGAGGGGGTGTAGCATAGGTTTGTGACATTTTGTCAATCGGGCGTTTGGGCGGGGGGATGGCGTGACATTTTGTCAAAGGAGATAATTACCGGTGTCCGAGGCTCTCCGTGGGTGTGTTCGAAAGAGGGCATTGGATGTGTTCTAAAGAGTGCATTCGTGGTGTCCGAGGCTCTCCGTGGGTGCACCCCACCGGACACGCCTACGGCGCGTCCGGAGGCGGCTTACCCACGGGTATGGTTTAGTTCCTAGCGTAGCGATCAAACGGGTGCATCGATTTGCCCACATGATCACTCTTCGGAAAACCAAACCGTAGCTGGATATACCGATTGGCCCGCATGATCGCATGGCCACGAAACCAAACCGTAGCTGGGGGTAAGGCTCGGCGTCTTTTGCCGAGTCGCACCCCCAGAGAGGGTCGCCGCTCGACCATCTCCGACCTCGAATCACATCTACAACTTCCGATAAATCGTCCGCGTCGAGATATCTAAAAGCTGGGCGGCCAGCTTTTTGTCGCCACCGGTCATCTTGAGGGTCTCGTGGAGCACGCGCTGCTCGATCTCGTCGAGCGGGGTGCCCAGAGGGATGGTGATGTGGCGGGTGTCACCCTCGCGATCGGTGATGTGCTCGGGCAGGTCGTCGACGTCGATGACGCCGTCTTTGTCCAGGACGACCGCGCGCTCGACGACGTTTTCGAGCTCGCGGACGTTGCCCGGCCAACGGTAGCTGGCCAGGGTGTCGAGGCCGTCGCGGCTGATCCGGTCGATCTGGCGGTTATTCTTCTCGCGGTATTGGCCCAGAAAATGCTCGGCCAGAAGCGGCACGTCCTCCATGCGGTGGCGAAGCGGCGGGATCTCGATATTGACCACGTTGAGCCGGTAATACAGGTCCTCGCGGAAGTTGCCCTCCTCGAGCTCCTCTTCGAGATCTTTGTGGGTCGCCGCCACGATGCGCACGTCGACGCGGGTGGGCGTGTTGGAGCCGAGCCGCTCGAACTCGCCTTCTTGGAGCACGCGCAACAGCTTGACCTGGACCTGCTGGCTGAGCTCGCCGATCTCGTCGAGGAACAGCGTGCCGCCGTCGGCGGCCTCGAAGCGGCCGAGCTTGCGCTGGTTGGCGCCGGTAAACGCGCCTTCTTCGTAGCCGAATAGCTCGCTCTCCAGGATGCTCTCGGGCAGCGCGGCGCAGTTGACCGCCACAAACGGCTCGTCGCAGCGCTCGCTGAGTTCGTAGACCATCCGCGCGAATAGCTCTTTGCCGGTGCCCGACTCGCCCGATAGCAAGACGGTCGCGTCGCTGGAGGCGACCTGCTTGACCAGATCGAGCGCCTGGCGAAGCGCCGGCGATTGGCCGACGATGCTGCGCTCGTTTTTGAGGTCGGCGAGCTTCGCCTTGAGCTGGCGGTTCTCGGCGACCAGGGCCTGTTTTTCGAGCGCCTGGCTGGCCGCCTTGAGAATGGTCGCCCGCTTGATCGGCTTGCTCACAAAATCATAGGCGCCTTGCTTCATGCCCTTGACCGCCCGCTCGACGGTGCCAAAGGCGGTCATCAGGATGACCTCGGCCTCGGGCTGGAGCGTCTTGGCCAGCTTGAGCAGGTCCATCCCGTCGACGTCGCCCATCTTCAGGTCAGTGATGATCAGGTTGACCCGCTCGTCGCGAATGATGTCGAGGGCCTGCTCGCCATTTTCGGCAGTCAGCACCCGGTGGCCCTCCTTGGTGAACAGCCGCTCGAGGGTCTCGAGGTGGGCGACCTCGTCGTCGACTAGCAGGATTTTGGCTCGGTCGGGCATGTTGGGGGTCCTCGAATTATACAATGACGGGCCTGCTCAACAATCTAATACATACGCTAAACCTGACCCACCACAGCCACCATTCCATCTGCTTCAGTGGCGTGACTAGCATTGAACTTGGCGTCAAAGTTCGATAGAAACGAATCGCTTGCCCAAAGCCCAGTCTCTCCGGAATTTTTTTATGGCGAAGCTGTCATATCGAGACGCGCGCGGTGTTCTCCACGAGCACGAGCTCGAGCAGAGCACTCCGATTGGTCGCCATCCTGATCAGGCGATTCAAATCCTCGATCGTGTCGTCTCCAAACAGCACGCGGTGATCGTCAAGCTGCCCGATGGCGGGTTTGCGGTCCAAGACGGTGGCAGCCGAAACGGCACCTACGTCAACGGCTCGATGATCCAGGAGACTCAGCGCCTCAAAGACGGCGACCGGGTCACCGTCGGGTCGACCGACCTCTTTTATCACGACGAGAAAGAACCGAACACCGATTCGTTCACCGAGACGCGTGGCGGTCGAGTCACGATCCACGCCGGCGACCTGCAGAGTCACATCCAGAGCCGGCTGGCTCACGGCGTCCAAGACCGGTTTCTGCCGGAGGGGTCGATCCAGGACGACGAGACGGTGCGCCGCGACTATGAAAAGCTGCGCATCGCCCACGAGCTCAGCCAGTCGATCGGCGTGGAGATGGACCTCGACGCGCTGCTGCAAAAAATCCTCGACAAGGCCTTCGAGATCTTCCCGGCCGACCGCGGCGTGATCTTGTTGCGCCCCGAGGAGTCCGACAACCTCGTGCCGATGGTCGTCAAATCTCGCCAGGGCGAGGACGGAGACGTCGACGACGTGCGCATCAGTCAGACCATCCTCAATGAGGTCTGCGAGGAGAAGCAGGCGGTGCTCTCCAGCGACGCGATGAGCGACTCGCGGTTTTCGGGCAGCAATTCGATCATCCTCGGCCAGATTCGAAGCACGATGAGCGTGCCGCTGTTGCACAAGCAGCGCATCCTCGGGGTCATCCACCTGGACTCGAAGCTGGCCAGCGGCGCGTTTACCGAAAAAGACCTTCAGATCCTGACCGGCTTCGCCCGTCAGGCAGCCGCCATGGTCCAGCACCACAGGCTGCTCAAAAAGATCGAGGCCGAGATCGTCGTGCGCGAGAAGATGCGCCGGCTGCTGTCGCCCCAATTGGTCGAGGAGGTCGTCAGCGGCCGCCTCGAGCTCAAAAAGGGCGGCGAGCTTCGCAACGCCACGGTCATGTTCGCCGACATCCGAAACTTCACCACGATCAGCGAGCAATTGCCTCCTCAGGAGGTCGTCGACAATATTAACGAGTATTTCGAGCTGATGGTCGACGTCATCTTCAAATACGAGGGCACGCTCGACAAATTCATCGGCGACGAGATCATGGCCATCTGGGGCGCGCCCATCGGCCACCCCGACGACGCCGAACGCGCGGTCAAATGCGCCATCGAAATGCAGAAGGTCCTCGACGAGTATAACGCCGAGCGTGTGGCCAACGACGAAATGACCTTTCGCATCGGCGTGGGGATGAACACCGGCGAGGTCGTCGCCGGCTATATGGGATCGACCAAGAGCATGAATTATACGGTCATGGGCGACGTGGTGAATACCGCGGCGCGTTTTTGTTCGGCGGCGGCGGCCGACGAGGTGCTCATCGGTGAGGACACCTTCGAGGCGGTCTCTCATCTGGTCGAGACCGAGCTTTTGCCGCCGACCAAGCTCAAGGGCAAGATCGAGCACGTCGACATCCATCGGGTGATCGGATTGGCACATTCGCCCGGCAGGCCTGACCGGCCCACAGAGCGCAATCCGGCGACCGGCAGCAAAGGCAAGGCGTGAGAAATCCGGCCGGAGGCGATCGGCGGTGTTTTGCATACCCCGAGCCCCGAGCCCCAAGCCCGCAGTTCCGTGACACCGGGCCGCCGATAGCATATATTTGCTCAAAGTATTCGCGCCGCCCAATCATCACATGTCTGAGGCAAGCAACGCCCTATGGCTGATCAGCGATACCAGGTCATCGAACGCATCGACGCCGGCGGGATGGCCGAAGTCTTCAAGGCCAACTCGACGAGCCTTCAAGGCTTCCAAAAATTGGTCGCCATCAAGCGCGTGCTGCCGTCGCTGACCCAGAACGAGCGCTTCGTGCGCATGTTCTTGGACGAGGCGAAGGTCAGCCTCCACCTCAATCACACCAATATCGTCCAGGTCTTCGATCTTGGCATCGCCGACGGCACCTACTTCATCGTCATGGAGTTCGTCGACGGCACCAACCTCAAAAAGATCATCCAACTTTTGGGCGAGCGTAAGCAGCGGCTGCCCGCCGAGCAGGCCGTCTATATCGCCATGGAAGTGTGCAAGGGCCTGGCGCACGCTCACCACAAGCGCGACCAGAAGGGCAACCACCTGAGCATCGTCCACCGCGACATCAGCCCGCCCAACGTGCTGATGTCGCGCGAGGGCGAGGTCAAGATCACCGACTTCGGGCTGGCCAAGGCCAAGAGCCAGGCCGAGATCACCGACCCGGGCGTGGTCAAAGGAAAGTTCGGCTATCTGTCGCCGGAGGCGGCCGACGGCGCGGACGTCGACGCCAGGACCGATATTTTCGCCGTCGGCATCGTCCTGTGGGAGATGCTCGCCGGGCGTCGGCTATTCTTAGGTGAGAGCGATTACGCCACGCTGAAGCTGGTCCAAAAGGCCAAGATCCCGCCGCTGGCCAAATTCGGGCGCGAGGTGCCCGCCGGCCTCCAGCAGATTTTGGCCCGCTCGTTGACCAAAGATCCCGACACTCGCTTTCAGACCGCCGAGGAGATGGGCCGGGCGCTGGCCGACTTTCTGTTCGAGCACGGCGCGGTCGTCTCCGCCTTCGACATCGCCGGGTTGGTCGAGAGCGTCCTGGAGACCAAGGACGAGAAGACCACCGCCGCCGACGTCGCCGCCGGCCAGGAAGTCCAGCGCGAGCTCAACCAGTTGATGTCTCTCGAGGAGATGGGCAACCTCGATCTTTTCATGGCCGAGAACTACGGCGAGATCGCCGGCGATGGCGAGGATTCCGGCGAATACGACGGCGACGGGGAGGACCCGCGCGATTGGATGGATCTGGGCTTTGGGGGCGACGAGGGATTCGGAGGCGACTTCGAGGACAGCCAGGCCACCCCCGCGCCGCAGGGAGACGACGGCGCCGACGAGGGTTGGCAGGCCGGCGGGCTGCAGGATGTCGCCCGCGCCACCCAGTCGATGCAGGCCATCGACGGGCCGCAGGCAATGGAACAACAAAAGAAGAAGCAACAAAAGAAGAAGCAGCAAAGGCAGCGGCCGTCCCAGCCGCCACAAAACACACCACCACAGAAACCGTCGCCGCGCCTGGCCAATTCGGGCGGCCAGCCCACCGATGGCCCTTCCAACGGTCCATCCGGTCCCGGCCAGCCACCACAGCCTAACCAGCCTAACCAGCCTAACCAGCCTAGCCAGCCGCAACAGCCCAATCAGCCGCCTCAACAGCAGCCCCAGCCCCAGCAACAGCAGGTCCCTGAAGTCAGCCAGCCCCCCGAACCCGCCGAGACCCGTGACGCGCTCGGCAAGACCGCCGTGTTGTTCATCGGTCTGCTGGTGATCGCCATTTTGGCGGCGGTGGCCTTCTTGCTCAGTCACTTCGAAGTGATTTGATTCCGCACCCAAGGTCCGACCATGGACGACGTACTCGTCATGATTCTCGCCGGCGGCGAAGGAAGTCGCCTGCGCCCGTTGACCGACGACCGCGCCAAGCCGGCGGTGCCCTTTGGGGGGCGCTACCGGATCATCGACTTCGTATTGTCGAATTTCGTCAACAGCGGCTTTTATAAGATCAAGGTGCTGACTCAATACAAAGCCGACAGCCTGATCAATCATATCGCGCGCGGCTGGCGGCTCTCCGAGCTGGTCGGCCATTACGTCGACGCCGTGCCCGCCCAGCAGCGGCGAGGGCCGCATTGGTATCGCGGCAGCGCCGACTCCATCTATCAGAACCTCAATATCATCGAGGACGAAGATCCGACCCACGTGTGCGTGTTCGGCGGCGACCACATCTACAAGATGGACGTGGGCCAGATGCTCGACCACCACGCTCGATGCGGCGGCGATCTGACCGTGGCGGCGGTGCCGGTGCCCATCGAGGATGGCTCCCAATTTGGCATCATCGAGGCCGACGAAGACGGGCGGATCATCGGCTTCTCCGAGAAGCCCGACGACCCGCGCCCGATGCCCGGCGATCCCACGCGCTGTCTGGCCTCGATGGGCAATTATATCTTCACCTCCGACGCGCTGGTCCGCGAGGTCACCCAGGATGCCGAGGACGAGGAGTCGGCGCACGACTTTGGAAAGAGCATCGTCACCAATATGGTGCGCGACGAGGACTGCCCGGTATACGTGTACGACTTCTCCGACAACGTCGTTCCCGGCCAACCGGCCTCCGAGCACGGCTATTGGCGAGACGTAGGGACGATCGACTCGTATTGGCAGACCTCGATGGACCTGGTGGCCATCCGGCCCGAATTCGATCTATATAATCCCAAGTGGCCGATTCGCACGCGATATGAAGCGCACGCGCCGGCCAAATTCGTCCACGACAACCCGTCGGACAACCGCGTCGGCACGGCGGTCAATTCCACGGTCGCCGAGGGCGCCATCGTCAGCGGGGGCGTGATCCGCAACTCGATTCTCTTTCCCCGGGTGCGCATCAACTCCTATTCACGCATCGAGGACTCGGTGCTCTTCGACGGTGTCGACGTCGGCCGGCGTGCCAGGATTCGTCGCGCGGTCATCGACAAGAATGTCACCATCCCGCCCGACACCGTCATCGGCTATGATCTCGACGTCGATCGCCAGCGTTTCACAGTCTCGGATACCGGCGTCGTCGTTATCCCGAAGGGCGCTGTATTCGAGGCGGATTGATGTCTCGAGAGCCTCCGCCAGCGTGAGCTATGTAGAGCATATGAAGCTGTTCTTGGTTGTTGGTTCTTGGTCATACAGGTCGTCTGCCCCTGTGCATTCGGTATCCGAGGACAAGAACCAAGAACCAAGAACCAAGAACTTCCTCGAAATGGCATCTGCTCTTGGATTGGCTGACAATACCGAGAGCCCCACTCACACATGAACCAAACTACATACGTTCAATTTCTGTGGCATTTTCACCAGCCCTGCTACAGCGTCCCGAATCAGTCCACCAATAAGCTGCCCTGGGTGCGCCTGCATGCGATCAAGTCTTATTATGACATGGGACGCATGCTCGAGCGCTTCCCCCAGGTGCGCTGCGTAGTCAACTTCTCTGGGTGCCTTCTGCAGCAACTGCGCGAGTACGTCGAGGAGGGAAAGCGCGACACCTGGTGGGAGCTGACCGAGAAGCCGGCCGTCGAACTCGACGAGGCCGAGCGGACACACCTGCTCAGAAACTTCTTCAGCATCGACTGGGATCGCTGCGTGGCGCGCTATCCGCGCTATCAGGAGCTGCTCGAAAAGCGCGGCGCCGACCCCGACCAGATCGATCCGCACGCCTTTTCGGTCCAGGAGTTGCGCGACCTGCAGGTCCTCTTCAACCTGGCCTGGTTCGGCTTCTCGGCCCGCCAGGAGCGCGTGGTTCTCCAGGCGCTCATCGACAAGGGTCGGGGCTTTACCGAGAGCGAAAAGCAGGCGGTGCTCGAGCAGCAGATCGAGATCATGCAATTGGTGGCGCCGCTGTACCGGAAGCTGCACCGGCGAGGCCAGGTCGAGGTGAGCATCTCGCCGATGTATCATCCGATTTTGCCGCTCCTCATCGACACCGACGCCGCCGCGGTGGCCACCCCGGAGCGGCCCCGGCCGCCGCGGATGCAGGCTGCCGACGACGCCCACTTTCATATCGCCGAGGCCCGTACGATCGCGCGCGACGTGCTCGGCATCGACGTCAACGGGATGTGGCCGGCCGAGGGGTCGGTCTCACCGGAGGCCGTCGAGCTCTTCGCCGACCACGGCGTCGAGTGGATCGCCAGCGACGAGGAGGTCCTGCAGCGTTCGCTGGGGGATCGATGGTCCAGGAATTGGGATCTGTACCACCCGTGGCATCTGGAGGGATGTGCGCGAACCCAGATCTTTTTTCGGGACCGTGGGCTGAGCGATCTGATTGGCTTCGTGTACAGCAAAAACGAGGCCCACGAGGCCGTCGACGACTTCATCGGGCGAGTGCGCGAGATCGGAGGTGCACGCCGCGAGGACGAAGCCGCCCCGGTCGTAAGCGTCATCCTCGACGGAGAAAACCCGTGGATGCACTTCGCCGAGGACGGCGAGGCCTTCCTCGAGCAGTTATACGGTGCGTTGAGCGACGCCGACGATATCGAGACGGTCACGCCCTCGGGCTTCTTGGCCGATGAGGGCGGGCCCGGCCCCGCGCTCGAGCAGCTGCACTCGGGCTCTTGGATCGAGGCGAATTTCCGCATCTGGATCGGCGACACCGAAACGAATCGTGCCTGGGAGTTGCTCGCGCAAACTCGGGAGCATCTACTCGAGCGCTCCGAGCGGGCGGACGCCGAGGCGTCGGAGGAAGCCGGCCGACCAGAGACCGGCCTCCCCGAGGAAGTGGACGACGCTCGGCTGCACCTGGCCTGGGAAGCGCTTCATATGGCCCAGGGCAGCGATTGGTTCTGGTGGTACGGCGACGATTTTACCTCGCCGAATGACGCGGATTTCGATCGGCTTTTTCGCGACCAATTGCGCTTTGTGTACTCCGCGCTGGGCGAGGAGCCGCCCAGCGAGCTCGACATCCCGATCATGCCAGGCATGGCGGTTGCCCAGCCGGAGTTTCAGGCCCCTCAGAGCCTCATTCAGCCGACCATCGACGGCAGCAATGACTTCTTTTACGAGTGGAGCGGCGCGGCGATCTACCGCAACCGCGGTGGCCACGGCTCGATGTTCGAGAATACCCGCTTTGTCGAGGAGTTGCGGATCGGCTTCGATCTGGGCTTTTTATACCTGATGGCCAAGCCCGGCCCGGACTTCGACGCGACCAATTCTCAGGTGTCGGCCAAATTCAGGATCAGCGGCCCAGGCCGCATCCCACGCATCATTCACGTGAAGTTCGGTGACAGCTTTGCTGCGACGATCGAGCCGAGCCCGTCCGCCCCGCGGCTGGTCTCGCGCGCGGCCTTCGTCAACTGTCTGGAGCTGGCCATTCCCTTCGCCGATCTGGGGCTCGAAGCCGGCGACGAATTCGGCATCCACGCCTCCATCATCGAAGACGGCATCGAGGTCGAGCGCCACCCCAACGAGCGCGCGATCACCCTCGAGGTGCCCGACGAGACCTTCGAGTTGCGAAATTGGATCGTCTGACTCAGTACTCTGAACTGCTCAGTTCCAAAGCAGCGGCACCGGTTTGGCGCTCGCCGGCATAAAGCCCGCGCGCGACGGGACCAGCCCACTGAACAGCCGGCTCATCACCATATTCTGCACGATGATGACGGTCTGGCCGGCCTCTTGGCTCACGTCGATGGTGATATGACCGGTCATGGCTCGGCTGCCCAGGGTGAAGCGGGCCGGGTCCACGCCCTTGGTGCGGCCGACGATCTTCAACTCACGTTCGCTCTGGAAGGGGCGTACCCCCGGGGCCAGTGTCGCTGCGGGAGTCTGCTCGACGTAGGCGCTCTCGAAGAATTCGATGGCCGTCGGCAAGTCGACGTCGACGGTGAATACGTAGTCCAGGCGGTCTCTGACCGGCTCCTGGCGCACGTCGAGCGTCTCCCACTCGAAATTGACCGGCGGCTCGTCGTAGGTGCCGAAGTTGATCAACTCCGAGCGTGAGTAGTGGTGCGGGGTGTGCAGCGGCTCGTCGGGTGACTGAGCCGCTGCGGGCGAGCTCAGCCCCACAAAGGCCAGCGCGAGAGCGGCGACGAAGAGTCCGACGGAGAGGCGTTGGGTTCTCATGGGGCAACCGGAGTGCTGAGGGCATAAAAAACGAACACCCCTATCTTAACGTGCATTTCTCAACCTGCAATGCCGGGACGCTTTACGTGCCAGCCATGCTTGTGCAGGTAATCGCGAAGCCCGGTGAATTCGAAGCCGAAGACATCGGCGACCTGCTCCAAGTCGGTCGTATAACCGTGTTCGTTAAACCACTTATACATCTGGGCGGCTTCCTCGCCGACCTGCTCGCGGGCGTCGTCGATGGAGACATGGACCGGCTCGATCGGGGCGTCGATGATCTCGGTGAAGAGTTTGCTCATCTGCTCGAGTGAGCGCGAATCGCCGGCCAAGTTGTGGCGGGTACCGATGAACTCGTCGGGCTTGCTAAAGGCGACGGTGGCCGCCTTGCCGATGTCGTCGATGTCGACCATCTGCAGTTTGACGCCCTCATTCAGCGGCATGGCCAGCGTGCCGTCGAGAATATCGTCGGCGAGACGCTCGAAATTCTGCATGAAGAACACCGGCTCGAGCACGGTGTTGGGAAGCCCGAGCTCCTGGATATGCTGGTCGATCTCCCAGCAGGAGTCGAAGTGCGGGATGCCGGTGGGCTGGTCGTGATCGCCCACCCCGCTGAAGACGAAGTGCTCCACGCCCATCTCGGCGGCCACGTCGGCGGCGTTGGTGCCCTGCAGGACTTGGTGGTCGTAGCCCCACATCCAAAAGTTGGTCACGCAGAAGACCCCGTCCATGCCCTCCATGGCGCGCCTGAGCGAGTCTTTATCCTCCAGGTCGGCCTTGAGCATGGTCGCTACCCGCGCGCTCATCTTCTGGGCGGCCTCACTGCTCGGGTTGCGGGTGAGCCCGTGGACGCGAAATTGGTCTTCGCGGGCGGAGAGATGGCGCACCACCGCGCTTCCTTGCTGTCCGGTGGCACCGATGACGAGGATGTCTTTTCGCTCTTCTGCCATGGCTTATATCTTGGGATGTAGGATCATCATCTAAGTAGAAACACGCAGATTTTGTGGCAAATCGTGACGAATTGCTGATTCGGGCTTGGGGCGTGGGCCTTGGGGAAAGGCAACCTCAAGCCCCACGCCACAAGCCTCGAGCCGATTGGCAACTATTGCCCGCTTGGGCGCAAACGACACGAACCGTTCATGACTTCCGTGACGTTATGTAGACACTCGCCCCGAAGCTTTACACAGATATTGCTGAAGCAAACAAAAGCCCCGAAGCGCACTGAGCGCTACGGGGCTTTCGAGGGCATCTAATGCGGAAGAGAGGACTTGAACCTCCACGACCTTGCGGCCACGGGCACCTGAAGCCCGCGCGTCTACCAATTCCGCCACTTCCGCTTGTGTTTTGGGCAACATGCCCAAGGGCTGACGTATCTACGATGAAAGAATTTGTGTGTCAAACAAAAAATCTTCTTGGGCAAAGAACCTCGACCGATGCGGCCACATTCCCCGTCCCTCGACACACGAGTTCGGAGGTGTAAGATTCGAAGCTCGACGTCTTTCCGGCGATAAAATACCCGCGAGCCTTCTGCCCCAAGACTGCCATGTCGACCTCACCAGCCCAGACGACCTCGAGCCCCGAGGCCTCCGAGCCGCTCAGAAGTCTGCTCGCGCAGATCGACGCGGCGCGTGCGCTCCCCGAGCTAGAGCCCTACGAGCCCGCAGACGGCGACCCGTTGGACAGGCTGCGGCGCACGATGCGCGGCGAGGCCGACGCCCCCCAGCGCCCGGAACCGGCCACGAATGCGCCGGCGCCGCCCGGAGAAGCGACGAGCGGAGCACCTACGAGCGGGGCCGGTCGCAGCCCAGCCGGTCGCAGCCGAGACGCCGAGGCCGTCGTCGGCCGCGTCGTGCTCGAGATGCTGCGCTCCCGCCCGTTGGCCGGTGCGCCGCGCGCCGAGGCCGTCGAGCGGCTGGCCGCTCAGCTCGACCAGCCCGATCCCGACCAGCTGCGTGAGATCCTCGCCTTATTGGTGACTGGGCAGGCCGGTTGAAATGCGCTCCGGCGTGGATACCTTGGCAAGGCAAGTAGTCATTGATCATCGTGAGTTACAGAGCCGTTTGGCCGAGGAGACGATGATGGCAGATAACTTCTTTATCGTATTCTACATCGCGGTCCCCGTTGTGCTGCTGACCGCGGCTTTCGCCTACTATATCTCTGAGCGCAGAGAGGACGTCGAGAAGGTCAGTCAGCGGCAGGTGCCTCCGGCCGACGACACCGACTAGGCAGCGAGCTGGGCCTGTCGTGGCCCCGGATTCAGCTGTGTTTCGTTTGAACCGCAGCGCCCGGCGGCTACGTTGTTAACGAGTGCAGATCGAGGATCTGCCGGAGTTTGTCTGCTCGGCTAGGGGGCCGGCAGACAATGACTCTTTTCGAAACAGTCAGCCGCAGGGAGCCGTTGGTAGCATCTCGAGCGTTGACTCTAATTTGGGGGATAGGAGGGAGCCCACATGGAGAATGTCATCCTAGGATTTTTCATCGGCGTGCCGGCCGTATTAATCATTGCTGCCCTCGTTGCTTGGTACCGCACGAGCAACGAATTCAAACTCGAAGACGTCTGAGCACTTGCCTTAAATCTTGCTGAACCCGGGCGCCAGGTCATCCTGGCGCCTTTTTTTTAAACATCCGGCTGGCCGGGTTGACCGGCGGACTCTCCGGTCTCGGGAGTCTCTGCATTTTCGAGCAAAAATCCCAGGATCGCCCGGTGGACTGCGTCGGAGACTTGGGTGCTGTCGTTTTCCTCGTCGTCGACGGCGACCATCAGCCGGCTGATATCGGGCATCAACTCCACTTCGTTGGGGCGCAGTCGGGCCATGTTTTCTTCGAAACGCTCGGCGCTATCCTCGGGGAGGCTCAAGTCGCGCTCGCCAAAGAGCGCCAACACGGGCGTGCGCGTATCCTGTAGGCGACTCATCGCTCGATCGTGCAGCTCGAACATCCCCAACCAGGTGCGCGTGGGCGCGTCGAGGACGTTGGAGTCCTCGACTTCGCCGGCGCGTAGCGCGGCGAAGGCTTCCCGTTGCTCGCGATGGGTCTGAGTGAGCGCGTCGATCTGCTCATCGAGCAGGGTGCCCATGGTGGTGTTGCCCTCTTCGGTTCGACGGGCCTTCAAATGCGCCAGAGAGAGCTCGCTCTGGTGCAAAATGACCTCGTCGACGGGATAGGGGCTCGGGGAGAGCAGGACCATCGCGCTGGCGTCGACTTCCTCGTGGATCGCCAGCGCCAGCTCGGCGCCCTGGCCGTGTCCGAGCAATAAGATGCGGGTAGGGTCGGCGTCGCGCTGGTTTCGGAGGGCTTCGACAGCGGCCGCGGCGTCGCCGGACAGGGCCTCGGCGAGCTCCTCGCGGTGATCCTCGATATAGCTCCTCGGGTAATCACATCCGGCCGGGCCGCCGTCGACACAGGTGCGCTTATCGTAGCGCAGCACCATATAGCCGCTCTGGGCGAGGGTTTCGGCCAGCTCCTGGTAGACGGCGACCTCGATCGGAAGTTGCAGCCCCAACGAGCCGGCGAAGACGCCCCGGCGGTCCAGCGGGCCGGCGTCGTGCAGGATCACCACCGCCGGCAGCGGTCCGCTGACCGTCTTCGGCCGGTCGATGACGCCGGTGAGTTCGTCTCCGCGGGATTCAAAGGTGATCTCCTCGGAGGTGATCGCCTGCGGCGGGCGAGCCTCGAGGGTACGGGCGGGGCCGCCGCTTGCTTCTTCGGGTCCAGCCTCGTCGGATCCAGCCTGGTCGGCCGATGCGGCCGCGTCGGTGTCATCCTCCTCGCACGCGCACTTCGAGGCATCCTTCGTCCCGGCCGAACCGGCGGTGGCCGCAAACTCGCCATTGCCGCCGCCGAAGCTGGCGCAGCCGCTGCCAAAGACGAGCAGCCAAACGGCCAAAGCGAGTAGGGCGGGGAGTAGCTTCGAGCGTCTAGCGAGATGATTCATACTGACCTGATGATAAATGACCTGATAATCTAAAAAATGACTCATTTTCGCAGGATCTCCTCGAGCAACACTTCCTCGACGCCGTCTCGGCCGTCGAGTTCGGCGGCGAGCTGCGGCTCGATGAAGATGCGGATCTTCTTGACGACCATGATGAAGTCGTCCTGGATACCGGCGACCACCCGCGACAACTCGTGCAGCGGGTAGTGCTGCTGGCCGCTCGCCCCGGGGTAGACGACCTCGACGGTCTCGAGCTTGTCTTTGTCGCGAGGGGGCGTGTCGATGACGATGTCGGCCGGGTGCAGCGAGCGTCCGACCATCGAAGATAGCCGCACACGCAGCCGGTCGACCAACCCGTAGAGATCGGGCGCATCCATATGATAGATGCGCTCGTAGGCCTCTTGTTTGCGCTCCTCGGTGTACACCCGGCTAAACGTCGCCAGTCGCTTATATAAGCGGCGGCGGTTGCCGGTCAGCCCGTGGGTCAGATAGCGGGTGGCGCTGCCGCGCGGGGTCTGCGTGCGCAGCCACTCGAGCAGCCGCTCGTCGTCGTGGTCGAGCAGCACCTCGGTAAATGCGTCCGGATCGAAGCTGCCACGGCTGTGAAAGGCAGCCAAGGCGCTCTCCACCATCGCGCTGGCCGCGCGCACGGTGTGGTGCCAATAGGCCTCGCTGAACATCGTATAGCGGCTGAAGATAAACATCTCGGCGGGCACTTTGCCTTTGGAGACCACCGCGATGCCGTTGTCGTCGTGGTTGAGCGTCAGGCTGGCCAGCAGACGGCCGCGGTCGTAGTTGCGCCCGTAGGGCACCCCCATATGGTGGCTGTCGCGCTCGAGGTAGTCCATCTTGTCGGCGTCGATGGAGCTCGAGATGATCGAGCGCAAGATCTTCTCCATCGGGCCGTCGGCCGCCAGACCCCCGGTACACAGGCCGATGACCCGCTCCGGGTCGACGCCCCACTCGCGCCGCAGCAACTCGCCGATGGGCTCGTCGCCGCGCAGCGTTTCGATCTCCCCGCGAATGATTCGACCGCCGAGCTCCTCGTGGCGCGGGGTGTCGCGTCCCTTGAGGTGCAGCGCCTCGAGGCTGTGGGCGAACGGATAATGCCCCACGTCGTGCAGCAGGCCGGCGGCCAGCACCGTCAGCAGATCCTCCTCGGTGGCCGAGCCGGCAAATTGGGCGTTATGCAAAAGCGCCATTACGTACATCCGCACGCAGCTATACACGCCCAGGCTATGCTCGAAGCGGGTATGAACCGCGCCCGGGTAGACCAGATGGGTCGGCCCGAGCTGGCGCACCCGCCGGAGCCGCTGGAACGCCGGATGATCGATGACCCGCTCGACGCGCCGCGTGACCGGCACGTTGCGAAGCTCGGGCACCCGCACCGAGCCGACACGCTCGAAGCCGGCGCCGAGCTCGGGGAGGTCGGCAGCGGGGGGATGAGTAGGATTGGGCATTTGGGTTACTGCTTGGGGTTTTTGTCAGGTTTGAATGCCGAGCCATTATATCGCGCCCACTATAGACGACCACACTTCAATGATCTATCCACACCCTATGAGTTCACCCACAGACATCCGGGCCGCCCTGGCGGTCAATACTCCGACACAGCTGGGCGAATTTTTCGAAATCGGCCCGCATTCCGCCGGCACACTCTTCACATTATTTGTCAGCCGCGCGCGCGAGGCCGCCCATCTCACCTGCAGCCTCGGCCCGGCGCAGCATCCCGAAGATACTCCATTGACCCTACGGCCGCTGGAAAGCGCGCCGCAGCCCGCGGCCGCAGCCGCGCTGCTCTCATCGCGACTAATCGCCGCCGCGCTACCAACCGACCCGCTCACCCCCGACGTGCTCGCCAAACTCCCGTGGCCGACCATCAGCCCGCTCTTCGAAGTGCAGCTCGCCGTACTCTGGGGCCGCTTCGAGGCCAGCCCCGACGACCGCCCCGGGCTCGTCGGCGCCTTTGACCGCATCGCCGCCGAACTGTATCACTTGAGCATCGACGACCTCATCACCTTCGAACGCAACGCCTCTGATCCCTGAACCCTGATCCCTGGCAGTTAAGCAGTTCCTGGACCCCC
>CAYLTX010000105.1:0-23135 GCA_964386725.1 uncultured Bradymonadales bacterium
CAAATCGAGGCAAGAACCAAGAACCAACCACCAAGAACAGGTGCGTCTGCTCGAGACGATACGAAAAGCCTGGCACGATTCGTAAACCACAAGGTTTCCGTGATTGCGCTCAGATAGCAGCTCCAACAAAAAAGGGCCGCCCGCTTGGAATGCGGGCGGCCCTTTTTATATTTGATGCCGTGTAGAATTTAGTCCTCGATACTCTCGCGGCGCATGATCATGTCGTGGACGTATTGGGCGAGCTGGCGGCCCAGATAGGTCAGGGCGTTCATCTCGTCGCTGGTAAAGCCGGAGCTCTGCTTTTTGTTGATGAGCTCGAGGGCCCCGTATACGCGTCCTTGATGTTGGATGGGCGCGCAGACCAGGCCGTGGGTCTCGTAGCCGAGCGACTCGGAGATCGCCTTGTAGAAGCGCGGATCGTTCTGGGCGTCGCTGATCGCCAGGCTGACGCCCTCGCGGGTGCAGAAGCCGACGATGCCCTTTCCCATCGGAACGCGGTAATCCATGATCTCGTCGGCCTTGGGGCCGCGGGCGGTGGCGAAATACAGCTCCTTGCCGTTGACGTCGGCGAAGAGCACGCTGCCGCTTTCGGCGTGGACCTTGTCCATGGCCATGTCCATGACGAAGCCGACGACCTCTTCCATGGATTTTTCGCCCTCGTGGATCTCCTGAATCTCGAGGAAGATATCCTCGATGAGCGACTCGGAGACCTTTTCGTTCTGACGGCCGATGCTCACGGCCTTCTTCTGGTCGGTCTTCGAGCGCGTCTCGCTGAGGACTTTGGGCTGGCTCTCTTCGCTTTGAAGCGCCTGATGAGTCGAAGAGCCGACCCGCATCCGGCCGTCATCGCCGGCGAAGGAATGCTCGTCGTTGGCTTCCCGGGCCGGCTCCGGCTCGCTTACTTGCGGCTCGGGTTCGGGTTCGGGCTCGGCCACCTGCGGCTCGGGCTCGGGCTCGGGCACCGGGGCAGGCTGGGCCGCGGGGGTCGGTGCCGGCTGCTGGGAGACGTCGATGCGTTGGGTGGCCGCGACGTCGGCGCCGTCGTCGGACGGCTGGGCGGCGGTCGGCGGCTCGGTGCGAATGGTCTGGCCGGCCTGATCGGCGCCGGCCTCGGAGGTGTCTTCGACATCTTCGTCGTGCAGCTCGCGCAGCACGAAGACACGCTGGGTCGACGCATCGGTGACGTGGATGGTGTTATCTTCTTTGATATCACACATCACATTGCGTACGACATCGGCGCCTTCGCCGGTGCGTTCCAGACCCGATTTGAGTGCCGACATCCAGTTGGTCGCGTCGACCTTGATAGTGACGTCGAAACCGTCCGGATCCGGCGACGGGATGAATACCTCGTAATGCATCAACGCCTCCTTGGACGCATCGAATAAATAATCAGTGATCTGGTTGTTGAACGCCGCACGAGCCGTCGCGACAGCCGCTGCCGCCGTGTCGGTCCTCGAGCGATTCGTGTCCATCGATGAAGTAGCCGCGCTCGACCAGTTGGTCGGCGACGAGCCATTGTGCTGACGGGTGCCGGCGATCGACGGGCTGGTCGCAATGCACGCAGAGATCGCCGATGCGACCGTCGTCGTTGAGGTCGCGCGCGGTCAAGACCTCGCGCTCACACGCCGGACAATGGACGACCAAAAAGGTCACCTGGTCGGGCGTCGCTGAATGTTGTCGAGATTGTGCTGCTGCCATGACACTACGAATGTGGAGACCCGCAAAACACGTCGATTATTGCGCGCCTCGAAGAAAAAAGACTCGCCGGCGAGATAGCTTGCGAATCGAGAGGCTCTGGAAAGCGCGCCGCTTTGAAGTGGCACAGCTTCGGCGGCATCTACGATAGCTCGCGACCCTGACTTAGACAAGCCACGGTGTGATTTCATTGACTGAAGGGCTTGGGGCTTGGGGAAAGACTACCTGGCACGCGTTGACCATCCATACCCGTTTGGGCGTAAACGACAAAAACACCAAGACACGTTCATCATCCTGCCGACTTACCCACTCTTCCGAGCCAACTCGCGGGCGGCCAGCACGAGCATATTGTCGACTTCATCGCGAAAGACGGGATCACCGGTGAGCGTGGCGCGCACCGTATTCTTGATCCCGTCGAGCTGGTCGGCGGGAACGCCGTCGGCGTAACGCTGCTCGACGATCGCGTCGACGACCTCCCCGCGAAGCGCGTCGGCGCTGTCGAACTCGCCGTCCAAGGCGCGCGCGGCGGTCTCGAGGAGTCGACTCTGGAGTTCGGAAGGCTCGGAGGTGGCGCCCGCGCCGGTCGCCGCCCCCAGCGACTCTGCCGACGCAGCGCCGCTCGGAGACTGGGCGTCGTCGACGCCCTCGGCCGCCTCCTGTCGATGCGCCCGCTCCATGCGTTCGAGGATATCCCCGTGGCTTGCAGCGTTTGCGTTACCGTCACCAACTTTCATCGCGCGATCTCCGTGGATCTTCGAATGGCAGGGCTCGATGAGAGACCTCATTCCTCATTTGTGCCGCCAGTTTGTGCGACCAGGGGCGGGGGCATCTCGGCCGGCTCGACCTCTTTCCATGTCTGGCGAAGCTCTTCGATGAGTTCACCGATCTGAGCGGCCTCGGCGGGCTGTTCGCCCTGTTCCATCCGAGCGACATAATTCTCGGCCTTGTCGAGGGCTCGAAGCCCCTGGCGGCGTCGGCCGCCGAGGAAACACGCCTCGGCAAAATAAAGCCAGGGAAGCGGCTGATCGCCCCAGCGGCGAGTGGCCTGGCGCAGCGTGCCCAGCGCCTCGCGCACCCGCCCGGCGGCCAGCTCGAAGCTGCCCTTGAGCGCAGCCGGCAGGTGATGGTCGGGCAATATCTGGCCGGCCCGCTCACAGGATTCGATGGCCTGGTCGAATTGGCCGAAGCTGACCTGCATATAGGCTCGCTTGAGTTCTTCCTGGGCGGCCAACTCGGCCTCGTCGGTCTCTGCATTCTGTTTCATTGTTAGGCACTCGCGGTCAAAAGAAAAGTATCACGTTCGAAGCAACGGCCCGTGCGTCGCGTCAGACCCGCATATTATTGATGGCCGCCTTGGCGGTATCGTGGCGCGCCTTGAGCAGGTTGGACATCGTCGAGAAGTGGCGGTTGTCGGACTGCATCTCCTGTTGGAGCTGCATATATTGCAGGTTGAACATCTGGTTGTCCTCCTGCATCGCCCACATCTCGTCGAGCTTCTCGCCCTTGGCCCCGCCCATCTGATTGGGGGCCTGATCACTGAACCCGCGCAGGCCGTTGGCGGCCATCTTGACCAACTCGCCGCCGGGCAGGATCGGCGCGACCGCGGCCACGCCGCCGAGCGCCTTATCTGCGACCTTGCCCATAAAGTCGCCGAATCCCGAGCCCGAGTCGGCCCCGCCAGACCCGGACTTCTGCATATTCGACTGGTTCATATTGGCCGAATTCGCACCGTTGATTTTCGTCACAATCTCCTCCTGGTGAGGGTCGATAAGAGTCGAGAAGACAAGCCAAGTGGACGGCAGGGATCGCCCTGCCCCTCATTATGGTTTTCGGCGATTTGGCTAAATCGTTGCGTAATAAATTCGGCATACCAGGCCCTGATCGCGTCGCAATAACAGCCAAAACCCTGATTTTCCTCGACTTTTCATTCGGCGACATTTCCGAGAAAACTTCGACAAGATCGTTCTTTTTCTGTTTAGTAAGCTGTCGCGCTCGGACGCGCTCGGGCGGGTCCGGCGAAGGAGTCGTGCTTGATTGGTTCTCTGCCCTCTCGCATAATCAAACACCCCGCCCGTGGTGGCTTGCCCCGGAATGAAAGTTTTTGTCCGCAAGTTAGCGAGATGCGCGACAAGCAGTCGGATCAATACACTCATGGCGGCGCCGCAGACCGAATTCGTCGAGCCCTAGATGCCCAGAACATTAAGCATGGAGCAATGACATGAGCCGCTCGGACAATAAGCTGACCATTGACACCCAGGCGCTCTCGCTCGAACTCGAGGGCAGCTCGGCCGAAGTGCGTCGTGCCTACGGCACGCTTCGCACGCAGCTGATCGAGCAGTTCTACCAGACGATGATCGGTCAAACGAAGCCCGGCCAAGCGGGACCTAGCAAGCGCAGCCGCGCCAACAAGACTTTAGAGCTCGAGACCGTCGACGCGGTCGCCGACAATGCCTCCCCAACCGAGCCCCCCAACGAGCGTCAACCGGTTGAAAATCCTGCAGAAAACTTCGTCGGCCTGGTCATCTGTGAGGATATTTATAATAAGATGTATCTGCTCGACGAAGAGCGCTTTCATCGCAGCTTTCTCAGCAAGGTGCTCGACGGAGAGAAGTTGCGCCGAATTTACGTCAACGCCGCGAGCGAAGCCCAGCTGCGCAACAGCGTCGATATGGGCAGTACGTTGTGGCGCGAGTTGACAAGTGCCGGCAAGGTCGCCGTGGCAAGGAGTGATTGAAGATGCAGTCGGTCCAGATCATCGTAGGTCATAATTGGAAGCAGGATGTTCGTTTTCTGAAGAATCTGCGCCAATACCGACGGTTCGACTCCGAGCTCAATCTGGTCGAGATCCGCGACATCATCGACATCGTCGTCGATGGCACGAATATCACCAGCAGTGTGGCCGAAGAGAGCATCTTCGGAGTGCTCAGCGAATTGCTCGATGCGGTCGCCCGGCTGCTCGAGGGGCGGGCGCGCAAGGCGATCGTCGAATTTCATTGCGAGCCCTGGGAGATGGTGCTCGTGCCCGACGGCCGCCAATTTTTGGTCTCCCTGTACAGCATTGACCGTCACCACCGGGTCATCGCCCACGACATCCCCATCGCCGTGGACAAATTCGTCGAGGCCTTGTCGGACGCGGCCGAGTCGCTGCTCACCGATCTGTACCGCATCTCGGAGGGATTCTCGGCGGACTCCTTCGTGCGAACCTTCAGCTCGCGGCTGGGCCGTATCCAAGACTACAAGCGCCCCACCTTTGCCAACGAGGAATCCCAGGCTCACGAGGACTTCGGCGAGCGCCGCGGGGGGACGTCGAGCCCCAACGGGCTCACGCTGAGTTATTCGTTCGACGCCGACCACTCTGCGCTGCGCGCCTATTGCGGCGAGCACGACTTCGATCTGCACGCGTTGCTCTTCCCGGGCGAGCTCGTCGCCGAGTACGACGGGCGCACCATCGAGATGACCCGCGGCTACCCGCTGTTGACCGTCCACGGCCTGCTCAAGCGCACTCGTCAATTGCTCAACCTGCTCGAGGCCTCCGAGGAGAGCAGCTTCCAATGCGACGAGGATATGCATCACGCCCGCTTTGACGTCTCCGCCGAGGGCCCCAAATGGGAGCTGACCATGGGCACGGCGGTGCAGCCCGGCGAGGCCATCGAGGTGTCCAGCCACCCTCGTCAGGTGCTCGATATCATGTTGTCGGTCTGCGAGATGCTCCTGGCCGACGTGCTCTCGGTCAACGCTCATCTGGAGCTCAACCACCGGCTCAGCGACCTCGAGGACGAGGTGCGCGAGCTGCGCGGCTGGTTCGAGGATATCTCGGGCAGCAACTCGTATCACGACGAGCCCGAGTCGTTCATCGCCGAGCTCGGCCACGTCACCCCGGAGCCGGCCCCGCAGCCGCCCGAGCCGCGGTTTCCGTGGCCGATCTCGTCGGTGCACGCGCTTTTTCCCCGACCCACCTGGCAATTTGCCGCCGAGCGCATCGAGCTCGATAGCATCGTGACCACCGCCGATAGCCTCTTGGTGCCCACCTCGGAGGCGATGTATTGCATCGACGCCGAGAGCGGAAAGGTGCGCTGGAAGCACGGCGTCGACCTGAATATGGCGCGGGTCAGCCACGCGGTCGCCGGTGATCGGCTGCTAGTGGCGGAAGACGCCGGAGGCGTCGAATTGCTCGATCTGCACACCGGCAAAAGCGTCCTGCAAAACCGCTCCATCCCGGTGAGCTCTTGGAAGCGCCTGATCGGCGCCGCCGCCTACCCGGCCGAGTCGCGGCTGGTCGCCTGCGATCTTCACGGGCGCATCCTGGGATTGTCGTCGACCACGGGCGAGCTGGACTGGACGTTCTCGTCGGGCCACGGCCGCTTCGCCGGCGTGACCTACCAGGGGCCGCTCATCATGGCGCTGACCGGCGAGGGCTTTTTGTACAGCATCAACCCCATCGACGGGGAGACCCTCTGGAAGGTGCGCCTGGGCGGCCTGTCGGCCACCGGGCCGCAATTTCACCAGGGGCGGCTGTACTCCCTGTCACACGATTCCTTGCACCAGAAGCTGACCGTCCACTCGCTGTATCCGTTCACCGGTCGCACCTCCTGGCAGCTGCGCATCGACGGGATCTTGGCCGGCGAGGCCTCATTCGTCGACGAATTCATGATCGTGCCGGTGGAGCGCCACGGCCAACTCAGCCTGCACGGCATCGACGTCGAGCGCACCGAGCCACGCGTGGAGTGGACGCTCGATCTATCCAGCGCCGGCATGGACGACCCCACGCCGGTGCTCTGCCACGAGCTCGACGGCCGCACCCACGGGCTGATCAAGACCGACCGCGCCGAGATCTCGTGCTTCGAGATCTCCACCGGCGAGCTGCGCTGGCGCGCCACGCCGGCCGACGAGACCTGGCTGCTCCACGGCAACCTGCCGCTGGTCAGCGTCGAGGACGCTCTCCTGGGGGTCGCCGACGAGGTCGAGCTGCGCCACGTGGGCACCGGCGAGCTGCTGCACACGCTCGACCAGCCGGTCAAAGCCCCCGAATTCGTCGCCCCCTTTGGTGAGTTGTCAGTGGTGGTGGGTACGCGTGGGACGTCGTCGGATAGCGTCGACGTGCTCAGTTGCTTGAAGCTCGATCACTTCTTGGCGCTGGTCTCGGATAGAGAGTGAGAGAGTTAGAAAGTGAGAGAGTTAGATACTGCAACTGCTCGTCATCGACCCGTAGCGCTCGATGATGAGTTCTAACTTTCTCACTCTCTTACTTTCTTACTTTCTGCAGTTTTAGATGCCGAAGAAGAGTCTCTTGGCGAAATCACTGGACAATTCGGACTGGAAGATCTTCTTGGCGGCCGCGCGCACGTCGTATTCGATGCGGTTGTACTCGAAGGTCTTGGCCTCGGTGTCGTAGAAGCCGTAGCAGGCGCGGTTGTCGTTGTCGCGCGGCTGGCCGACGCTTCCGGCGGTGACGATATACTTTTTGTCGTCCTCGAATTCCAAGACCGGGCCGAAGATCTCGGCGGCGCCCTCGTCGGGGTGTAGGCTGAAGGCTTTGGTCAGGTGGGAGTGGCCGATGAACGTGATGTGCTCGAGGTCGTCCCAATGGTCCAGCAGCTGGTCGGCCTGGTGGATATTGAAGACGTACTCGAACTCCTCGCGGTTGACCGGCGCGCCGTGGCAGAACTCGACGTCCTCCCACTTCTCGAAATAGGACAACGTGCGCAGCCACTCGTGGTGTTCCTCGCGCAGTTGCTCGGCGTGCCAGTCGAGTGCGTTTCGGGCGGCATCGTAATAAAAGGCGTAGTTCATACGCCCGGAGACCGCCGCGTCGTGGTTACCCAGCACGGTGATATCGGCCATCTCTCGGACGACGTCACAGCACTGGTTGGGGTTGGCCCCGTAGCCGACGACGTCGCCAAGGCAGACGTACATCTCCACCTCGCGTTCGTCCTCGCGGTAGGCCTCGGCGACCACATTCATCGCCTCAATATTGCTGTGTACGTCGCTAAAAATTCCGATAATCATCGCGGTATCGCGTGTTCGTCGCGTGAGGCGAAAAGAGGTTATCCGTTCGAGCGCGCGGCGTCGGCCGCGCTGCGAATGGTCTTACTACGATCTTTGGCCAGCTCTGCCAATACGCCGTCGTGCTGGCGCTCGAGTTCTTCGAGGAGCATGACCAACGCGTCGTCGTGACCCTCCTTCTTAATCACACGCTTGAGTCCCGGCAAGAGCTTATTGCCATAGACGGCCAGGGTGCGCGCCAGATTGCGGCGGTTTCCGCCGCGCTGGCCGTCGCGATAAGCCTCCAGAAGTGTGGGGATGGCGCTGGTGCTGCGGATGCCGGCCAGCGCTCGGGCGGCCACATACGTGGCGCTGGGCCCGGCCGACTCCACACAACGGACCAACTGTGCCTCGAGCCCCTCTGCTTTGGTCTCCAAAAAGCGCGCCAGCGCCGCGACCTCGGTGGAGGTCATATTCTCGGCGCCTTCGAGCGCCAGACGCATCCCCTCGGCGCCGAAACGCTCGATGAGCATCTGTGCGGCCTCGAGTCGGCCTTTGGCGTCGCCGAGCAAAAGCTCGAGATCTTCGCGCGACATCGACGCGAGGTCGTCGAAGGTATCCAAGACGGCGTCATCCGGCAAAAAGTACGTCACGCCGGTGCTGTCCGAGCGGCGCGCGACCACCAATTCGTCGACCTCGAATGCATCGTGAGAGATTGCGTCGTCAGAGACGGCCTCTCGAGAGTCGGCGTCATCGGGGGTCGACTCCACTGGGGCTGGCTGCTCCGAGGGCGCCACGGCGTCCAAAGGGCCGGTCTCCTGGAAGTCCTGAGCGCGCTTGAGGCTGGCCTCGGCCAGCTCGAGCACCTCCGGGTCGAGCGCGAGCGCGTATTGCTCGGCGGCATCGACCAGCGCCTCCCAATTCTCCCATTGCTCCATCGGGTCGAGGTCGTTTGTGCGAAGGCCGACGTTGACCTCGGCGTATTCGCTGACCAGCCGCTCGACGAGGTCGCGCTCACTATCGGCGAGCCCGAGATCGACGGCGAAGCGGCGAAGCGGCTCGTTGATGAACACACCGTGGTCGACGGCGCTGCGCACCACACGCTCCTGGATAGCCTCGAATTGGTCGATCGGAAACGAGCGGTTGGTCACCAGATATTCGAATTGCTCGGGCGTCGACCAATAGCCGACGATGCCCGCGGCGAGCTTGACCTCGGCGGGTCCGGCGAATGCTTCGAAGCTGTCGGCTTTGAAGTTGTGGCGCATCGTGCCCAGGCGGGTCTCGCTCTCATCGGCCCAGGCTTCGGCGGCCGCCTCGAAGGAGCCGGCGTCGAAGCCGTCGACGTCCAAGCGCTGCTGGGCGCGCTGGCGAATCCAGCCGAGGTTATCGTGCAGCGGCGCGGCGATAGCGAAGGCGGCGTCGCCCGCATCCTCGCCGAAGAGGACGGCCTGCAATTCGATGGCTTCCTCGAGACGATCGAGCACGTCCAGATCGTCGGACTCGACGACGTCGAGCGGCCAGCCGACCGAGCAGATCTCTTTTTCGTCCGCGTCGAGTCCGGCCAATAGGAGGCCGACGAGCGGGTAGCCGTGCGCCTCGTCATATTGGACGAAGAACGACAGCTTGTCGGCCTGATCGAGGCCCTCGAGGATATCGGCGGAGACGTTGGCGCTGGCGATCACGGTGTCGGACGAGAGCGTCACATCGCGCGCGTCTTCCGGCCCGCCTGACGGCGCCTGGTGGGCGTTGATCGGTCGCACACGCGCCTCGGAGAGCGTGGTCGGATCGACGTCGGCGTAGGGGCTGGTGGTGAGCTCGGTGGCCCCCGAAGCCGGCGCGTCGTCGGCCACCTCGGCCACCTCGACGTGGGCCTCGGAGGGCTCGTCGTCTTCGACCACCTCGACAAGTTGGTCTTCGGTGACGACCTGGGTCGATTCCTCGGCGTTGGACTGGGGAGCGCCCTGCTCGGCGCGAATCTGCTGCTGCTCGAGGTTGAGCTCTTTGACCTGGAGCTCCGAGCGGAGCTGTTCGAGCGCCTCGCGCTCCTTGGCCAGCTCTCTTTCGTAGTCGTCGATGCGGCTGCGCTCGCGGTCGAGGCGCTCGTTGACCTCGTCGAGCTGGTTGCGCTCGCGCTGGAGCTCGTCTCGCTGCTCCTCGACCTCCTGCCAAGCCTGCTCGAGTTCGGCGACCTGCTCCTCGTCGCGGACCGAAGCCTCGCCCGGGGTAGGCTGGCCGGCGGCAGGCTGGCCGGCGGTAGGCTGGTCGGCAGCGCTGCCGCCGTCAGCGGCGAGTTCCTCCAAGCCGCCCGCGTCGAGGCGCTCCTGGAGATCGCGCAGCCCCTCGGCGCCGACGACCGTCTCGAAGGAGCGAATATAGCCGGGAATCTCGCCGGCTTGCTCGGCCAGCTCGGCCAAGAGCTCGGCGCGCAATTCGAATTCGCGGTGGCGAAGCGCCGGCGGGACGACCAGCGCGAAGAGGCCGCGCTGCTCGTCGTGGTAAATAAGCGGGAGCGCCAGCCGATACGGCTCGTCCTCGTCGGGGAGGCCGACCTCGTAGAGCGCTCCGGAGAACAACGCCTCCTCGAGCTCCGGATCGCTGGTCACATTGACACACCGGTAGACCTCGGCGCGCCGGACGCGTCCGCTTCGACTGGTGAGCTGTATGGAAGTGCGAGCGGTCGCCCCGATTGGAGCGTCGCCTTCTTTCTTGACTGCCGTTGAACCCATCGACCACCTCGGAGTCGACTTATACGAATGCTGGACGTCGCGCCCGCCCGTGCGGTGGACCGAAACCCCAGCATCCGTTCTCGTCGAGAACTCTGTTAGATCTGGCGATCGTGCATACCACGCTGGATTCTCGTGCATCAAGCCGAGACGAGCGCAGTTATCATGTACGAGGGAGAGTTTTGAGCATTCTGGATCAATCGACCGAATCGTGGGCGCGCTTTCTGAGCTGGCCGGCCTTTTGCTCGAGTTCGCCGGCCTGTTCTTCGAGGCGTTTTTGCTCCTCTTCGAGGCGTCGGATGCGCCCCTCGAGTTCGTCGTCGCTGCCGAAGCCACTGCGGCGGCTCGCCTCGGGATCGGCGTCACTGTCGATGAAGATGTCTCCGTCGCCCGAACCGAAGACATCGTCGCCGGAGCTAGCGTCGTCTTCGGCCTCCGGGGCCGCTTCGGGCTGGCCGGGTTGGTCGGATAGCCCCGGGTCGCTGCCCGCGCCGGCTTCCATATCTCCGTCGTCAGCGCCGTCAATCCCCTCGTCGGCGACCGGCTCGCCTGCCATGCCGTCCTCCTCGCCGATGACGTTATTAGCGCTATTAGAAGTGTCGTTATTGGCCGTCCCCTGACGAGCGGACTCGTCGCCGCTTCCTGCCACGGCGTCGCCTCCGGTGTTTTGTCGGGCGATGAACCGACTTCGGCTGGTCTCGTCGAAGAAGCTACCCTCCGAGGAGAACGTACGCGCGCGACGGGCCAATTGTTTGGCCGAGCGCAACTGGGTGATGCGCTCATCGATGGCCTGGAGGCGCTGGCGGACCTGATCTTCGGTATCTTCGAGCTCGTCGGCCGCAGCGAGCAGGTCGTCGGCCGAGGCGCTGTCGAGTTCACCGAGCATGGCCAGCGCCTCGTCGACCTGACCATCAGTGGGGGCGCTGGGCAGCGGGCTGGTATATTGCTGACGGGTCGAGCGCAGCTCGTTGAGCTGGGCGACCATCGCGCGGCGCTCCGAGGCCGAGCTCTGGGCCAGGCGCTCCTCGATCTTGGTCATGGCGGCGTCGAGCGTCTCGACCAGCTGGTCTCGCTGATTGGCCAGGCGCCGATCAGTGGCTCGAATCTTCTTTTGTAGCGGCTCCATCTGCCCGGCCAGCTCGCGGCTCTGGCGCAGCAGCCTCTCGAGCTCCATGCGGTTTTGCAGAGTGTTGGGGCTGCCCTTGAGCAGGTCGACCTGCTCGAGCAATGCGCGGTACTCCGCCTCGCGCTCGCGCAGCTCGTCGACGAGCTTCTCTCGCTCGTCGAGCGTCTGCTCGTAGGCATTCTGGACCTGCTCGAATTGCTCGCCCTGCAGCAGATTCTGCACGCCCGGCACCAGCAAAGAGGTCACCAGAAAGAGCCGGACAACCAAGCTGTAGACGGCCAAACTCATCGCGTCCTCGGGTTCACATTCTACCCGCATCATCGGTCAGTCGAGTGGCTGGTCCAAGACCAGCGCGGGCCCGGCGTCATCGCCGCAAGCCTTAGGAGTGCAAGCCTCGATCCAACCAACGAGATACTGCGCAGCGCACGGACAGACGAGTCTAAGGCGCTGTGTGCGGGGAGCCAAGCCGAGTCGTCCACAGATTTTCGTGACTTCCGCCGTGCGTTCTCAAATTTCTGAGTGGTCGGGGCATGCAATTCAGCCCGAATGCAAAAAGCATTGCCAAGACCCGGTCCTTCCGTGTTAGAACAACATCGGATGTAAGACCCCAAATCGCAATAACTGCTGGAGAAAACCCATGTCGAGTGACGAAGAAGAGAAGTATTTCAAGCAGCGTGACGCCGAAAAGCTCGCCCAAGCGCGCCGCGAGAAGCAGTTAGCGGCCGTCCGAGAGCGCGAGCGTGAGGGTGTCCAGGACGTGCTTCAGTCGAGCGACGATGTCGCCGAAGAGGCGCTGGCGCTCGGCTTTGACAGCCAGACGGCCCGCGTGCTCCCGCTGGTGCCGGTCATCCAGATGGCCTGGGCCGACGGAAGCGTGACCACCGCCGAGAGCGAGAAGGTCGAAGAGCTCGCCCGAGGATTCGGCATCGAGGAGGACACGCCGGCGCATAACTTTTTGATGCTGCTGCTCTCCGAGCAGCCCTCGGACGTATTCTTCGAGCGGGTCAACCGCGTCATCGCCCACCTGGTCGATGAGAACCCGGATTATTGGCAGGACAAGTCGATCGTCGAGCTCTCTCGCGAGGTGGCCGAGGCATCCGGCGGGTTCTTCAACCTGACCAGCCCGATCAACTCCGACGAGAGCGACTTGTTGTCGGATTTTGCGACGCTCTTTGCCGTCCAAGAAAAGGGCGCCGGCGACGTCATCTCCAATGGAGAAGAATAAGATGGCTGCCTCTGAGACATTTTACGAGTCACTACGATGCCCGGAAACCGGCCAAGAGCTCAGCCCGCTGGGCGACGAGCGCCTGGACGAGCTCAACGAGGCCATCCGCAGCGGCGAGCTGACCAACGAGGCCGGCGAACCCGTCGAGCGCACCCTCGAAGGTGCGCTCGTGCGCGAGGACGAAGACGTGGCCTACCCGATCCGCGACGGCGTTCCGAATCTGCTCATCGGCGATCGGATCACGTTGTAACGAGTATTAAAACACGCCGTCGACGGTCAGCGTGATTTGATCGTTTTGATCGTAGAGCCCGCCGAGGCTGAGTTGGCCGTCGGCGGGATCGGGCCCCTCGTAGACGGTCAGGCCGGCGGTGGTGCGCAGCCACGAATACCAGCGGCGCGACAGCGACGCCGTGGCGACGACATCCTCGTTGGACAGCGTCCCCAACGCCCCCAGCTGTAGCTCGGCGTCGATGACCGGGACCGTCCAGTTGACGGCGGCCGCCGCGCCGTACAGATCATCTCCCACCAACAGCAGCTCCGCGTCCTGCGGGCCGCGCTCATCCGAGGCGACGAAGGCCTGGTTGAGGGCGCTGTCGCGTGAGAACGGGTGCAACCAGAACCCCTCCAAGGTCACCGTCAAGAAGTCGTCTGCGCTCTGGAGACGTTCCCAAGACAAGCCGAGCGCCCCGAAGACCGTCGAACGCCGGAGCGGCTCGAATCGCCGCGTATAAAAGGTCTGCTCGGGGCTGAAAGCCACGTCCGCACGCACGCCGATGGGGCCGACATATCGCGCTACGTCGGCGACCAGCGTATGCCGGCGGCGGTATTCGCTGAAGAAGAGCTCTTCGCCATCGTCTGCCTTTTGTGCCAGCGCTCCGGATATCTCGATGACCTCCGGGTTTCGCTGCACGAAGCCCATAAAATCGAGGTCATCCAGGACCTGACCGTCGTCGACGGCGATCTCGATCAGCTCCCGGACGTCCTCGTCGAGGTGGGTCCACGGGGTGCGATCCCAGCCGAAAAAGTAGCCCAATCCGAAGTCGGTATTCCACTGAGTGAGCGTGCCGCGCGCGCCGAAGCTGGCGTTCTCGGGCGTCTCGTCGGGCACGCGCGTCGCCGTGAAGATGGACTGGACGTCGTCGTAGCGACTGGGGTGGAAGAGCTCCTCGAGCGCCAAAAACACCGGCATCTGATCGGCGAGCAGCGGGTTGAAGGGGTTGGCAACGGCGACGTCGCGGCCGAAGACGACGACGTCGTTTTCCCGAAAAAACGGCACCACCAGCCCGGTGATCGACCAGTTGGCGCCCGAATAGCTCGCCTCGGCGGTCAGCTGGGGCAGCGACATGTCGTTGGTGATCGCGGCGGCGTCTAGCCGGGTAAAATCGGTGGGGTTGATCACGTCGCCGGGTCGCACGATGTCGGTGCTGCCCCAGCGGCTCACCAAATTGCCGGCCCGAAACGACCAGCCGCCCTCGCGGTACACCACATAGGCATCGCCGAGCCGCGCCCGGTAGCCCGCCCGCGGGTTCGAGGCGTTCACCAGCAGATCGGTCTCGTCGAGGTTTTCCTGCCCGCCCATCCAATGCCAAAACTCGCCCTCGATGACCACGCGCGACTGCCGCGTCATATCGTAGTCGACCCGAAGCCCCAGCAAGCTCGACCACTCGACGATATCCTCGCCGCGGCCCTCCCAAGCGGTGTCCACGGCGAGCCCGGTCGAATAGGAGCCCAAAAACGAGGCGTCCGAAAAGGCGGGCTCGACGGCCTCGGGCTCGTCTTCGACAGGCTCCTCTACAGGCTCATCTTCGACGGGCTCCCCGGCGGCGGGGTTTTCGGGGTCGAAGATGGTCTCTTCGCCCTCGTCTTGCTCCTCGTCTTGCTCCTCGTCGGGGTCTTCGGCGGCGGGGTTTTCGGGGTCGAAGATGGTCTCTTGGGCGTGGGTTGGGGCCGCTATGAAGATGATTGTCGCCCACGCAAAAACAAATAGAGAGCGTTGTGGTGGCATCATTGTCACTTCTTGGATTGTTGCGGCTCTCCCGGGGCTCCCTTCGCTAGCGCTACGGTCGGCCCGGGCTACCCGTGCAACGCCTGAACAGCGGCGTTGCTTCGCTCCCGTTGGTCGCTTAGGAGTTAGACATCTACTTACCCAATTGCTCCTTAGAGAAGAGCGAGTCGGCGAGTTCGACGCCGCCCTTGAACGAGGCGATCTCGATGGTGGTGTAGCCGCCGTCTTTGGGCCGGAGCGTCATCTTCTTGACGTAGGTATCGCCGTCGTCGGTCTCGTCGAGCTTTTCGACGAAGAGGGTCTTGGCCTCGTCGCCGGACTTGTCGAAGAATCGGATGCGAAGGGGCATCGAGTCCGATTTTCGCACATAGCTGACCACCTTGCCGTAGTCGCTGTCGGAGCCCTCTTCGGGGGTCGTCTGGACCACGTAGACCTCGTGCTTGCCGATCTTGTCGTCGTCGAGGCGCTCGTAGTTGCCCTCCTTGACGTCGCGGCTCTCGAGGTCGGCGTAGGTGAAGTGGCTGCCCAAGAAGGAGCCGTTCTTCTGGCTGCCTTCGATGCGCCGGGTCACCTTGAAGGCGGGCACGTACATCCAGACATCGTCCTCGCCGTCGGTATTCTCGGCGAAGAGAAAAGTCTGGCCCTTGATCTCCTTGGGGCCGGTCAGCTCGGCGAGGGTGCGTGTGGCCTCGTCGATCTTCTTGCTGCGAACGTCGAGCTTGCGCACGCGTTTGTTACCGGCCTTGTCTTCGATCTCCAGCGACAACTTGGCGCTGCCGGCCTGAAAGCCCAGCGCGTTGTGCTCGAGCGTGGCGTCGATGATCTCCTCGGCGCTCTTGTCGTCGGCGAAGGCCGTCGCAGAGAGACAGGTGATGAGTGCGACGATGAGCAAGCTGACCAATCGTTTCATGTCAGGGGTCCAGGGGTCCGGGGGTCCAGGGGTCCAGGCGCTGATGGCGCTGATGGCGCTGATGGCGCTGATGGCGCTGATGGCGCTGATGGCGCTGATGGCGCTGAGTTAGCGGCGATTGTTGGGTTCGTCGTCGTCGTAGGCTTGTAGGAATTCGAGGTCGCGGTCGATTTGGGACTCGTCGATTTCGAGTTTCTCGGCCAACTCCTCGGGGCTGAGCTCGAGGAGGTTCTCCAGGGTGTGTACCCGCTTGGAGAGCCGGTCGATGTGGCCGAGCAGGTCACCGACGATGCGCTGCAAGGGGTCGGGGAGCGCGGCGTGGTCGAGGTTCGGAATGGTCAGCCCGCTGGGCCGCTCCTTGGAGACGATCCGGCCGGGCAGACCGACGACGGTGGCGCCCTCCTCCACATCTTTGATGACGACCGAGCCACTTCCGATACGCGCGCCGTCGCCGATATCGACCGCGCCCAGGATACAGGCGTTGCTGCCCACCGTGACGCCCTTGCCCAGAGTCGGGTGGCGCTTGGTGCGTTTGGGCGTGGTACCGCCCAGGACCACGCCTTTATAGATCAGGCAGTCGTCGCCGATGACGGCGGTCTCGCCGATGACCACGCCCATGCCGTGGTCGATAAAGACGCGCCGGCCGATATGGGCGCCGGGGTGAATCTCGATGCCGGTGTAGTGGCGTGACAGGTGTGATAGCAGCCTGGCGGTCACGATGCGGCCGTTATTCCACAGCCGGTGGGCGACGCGGTGGACCCAGACGGCGTGAAGCCCCGGATAGGTCAGGACGACCTCGAGCGGCGTGCGCGCGGCCGGGTCAGCCCGGCGCACCGCGCGAATATCCTCGAGCGCGTCTAGCACCAGCCCGCGCGTTCCCTCCGGATGCGGGCTCGGAGCGGTGATCCGCGGGCCGGTCTTCGTGCTTTTGTCCGGCACCTGCTTTTCGCTGGAATTACTCGTTTCGCTGGATTTATTCATCGTCATAGCTCGCGAAAGAGTGGCGTGGACAGGTAGCGCTCGCCGGTATCGCACAACATTGTGACGATGCGCTTGCCGTGAAATTCAGGCCGATTCCCAATGGCGATGGCTCCGGCGACGTTGGCGCCGGCGCTGATCCCCACCAATAGCCCCTCCTCGCGCACCAGGCGGCGGGCCATTACGGTGGCGGTGTCGTCGTCGATCTCGATGACCTCGTCGATGATCGAGGTGTCGAGGTTGTCGGGCACAAAGCCCGCCCCGATGCCCTGGATCTTATGCGGACCGGCCTCGCCGCCGGAGAGGACCGGGCTGCCCGAGGGCTCGATGGCGATGGCGCGGAAGTCGGGGTTCTTCTCTTTGAGCGCCCGGCTGACCCCGGTGATCGTGCCGCCGGTGCCCACACCGGTGACGATGGCGTCGATCTGGCCGTCGCAATCCTCCCAGATCTCGGCGGCGGTGGTCTCGGCGTGGGCGGCCGGGTTAGCCGGGTTTTCGAATTGCTGGAGCATGACCGCATCGTCGGTGTCGGCGACCAGCTGGCGAGCGCGGTCGACCGCGCCCTGCATGCCGGCAGCGCCGGGGGTGAGCTCGAGGCTGGCGCCCAGCGCCTTGAGCAACGTGCGCCGCTCCAGGCTCATCGTGTCGGGCATGGTCAGCACGAGATTGTAGCCGCGCGCCGCACAGACGAACGCCAGCGCGATGCCGGTGTTGCCGCTGGTCGGCTCGACGATCGTCCCGCCGGGGGTGAGCCGGCCGGCGCGCTCCGCATCGGCGATCATATTGGCCCCGACGCGGTCTTTGACGCTGCCGCAGGGATTGAAGAATTCCGCCTTGGCGACGATCTCGGCCGGGCAGTCGCCGACGACCTTATTGAGCCGGATCAGCGGGGTGTGGCCGACGAGATCGACGATGCTGTCGTGGATGGGCATTTTTACTCCGAATCCGTATTCGGTGAGAGTTCCTTATAGCCGTCGATACATTCGAGGATCTCGAGGGCGGCGACGTAGCGGCCAAACGGGGGCATGATATAGGCGCCGACGACCTTGTCTTTGACCAGCTCGAGGGTCTCCTGGGCGATGGCGACGCCCTCGGCGCGCGCGCTCGGCCCGCTGCCGGCCGCCTCCATGCGCCGGCGGATATCGTCGGGCACGGCCATGCCGGGGACTTCGTTGTGCAAAAACTCGGCGTTTCTGTGGCTCGCCAGGGGCAAAAGCCCCACGAGCACGGGCAGGTCGAGGTGTTCGATGTCGGTCAGAAAACGCTCGAGCACCGTGTGGTCATAGACCGGCTGGGTCATGACGTAATGAGCACCGGCGGCGGCCTTCTCTTCCAAACGTCGGATCTCGCGCTCGTAATCCTTGGCCGCGGGCTCGGCGCCGCAGGCGCAGAAGAAATGCGTGGTGTCGCCGATGGACTTCCCGGCCGGATCGACGCCGCGGTTGAAGTTCTCGATCATGCGCAACATGCCGATGCTGTCGAGGTCGAAGACGGCGGTGGCGTGCGGGTAATCGCCGACCTTGGGCGGGTCGCCGGTGATCACGCATAGGTTGTGCAGGCCGAGCACGTGCAGGCCGAGCAGCTCGGATTGCAGCCCGAGCAGGTTTCGGTCGCGCGAGCAATAATGAACGATGACCTCGCAGCCGACTTCCTTGCGCATCAGCGCCGCGAACGCCCCGTTGGCCATGCGCACCGAGGCGCGCGGGCCGTCCGAGGTATTGATGACGTCGACGCCGCCGTCGATGAGCATCCCGGCCGATTCGATGGCCTTGTGGGGGTTGAGCCCCGAGGGCGGGTTGACCTCGACGCTGACCACGAAGTTGTCGCGGTTGACCGGCGCGCGCTTGTCGGGCGCGGCTTTGACGCGCTCTCGCTGGACGCGAATGAGCTTTTTGGCCAGGCCGGTGCGATCCTCGAGGGGCACCGGCTCGACGCCGTCGAGCTCGCGCTGCTCGATGCGCTCGGCGGTGTCCACCTCGACCTTGATGCGCCCGCCGCCCATCATACGCGCGGCGCCGGCGATGCGCCGGATATGTTCGGGTCCGGTGCCGCAGCAGCCGCCGACGATGTTGACGCCGAGCTTGAAGAATCTGCGCGCGTACACGCCGAAGTATTCGGGCGTGGCCATATAAACCAGCCGCTCCTCGACCTTGCGCGGGTAGCCGGCGTTGGGCTGGGCGATGACCGGCCGGCCGTGGCCGATCATCTGCTCGACGACGTCGTACAGCACGTTGGGGCCCTCGAGGCAGTTGGCCCCGATGACATCGGCGCCCCATTGCTTGAGCAGCAACGCCACGCGATCGGGGGTGGCGCCGTCGCCGGTCTTCAGATCCGAGTCGAAGGCCATCTGGGCGACGATCGGCAGATCGCAGACGTCCTGGGCGGCCGCGATGGCGATCTTGATCTCGCTGAGCTGGCGGAAGGTCTCGAAGACGATCAGATCTGCGCCGGCGTCGGCCAACGCGCCGATCTGCTCGCGATAGGCGGCGGCGATCTCGTCGAGCTCGGCGTCGGTGAGCATCGTCGGGGTCAGCCCGGTCGGCCCGACCGAGCCGGCGACAAAGGCCGCCTCGCCGACCACTTCTCTGGCCAGCCGCACGCCCTGGCGGTTGATCTCCTCGGTGCGATCCTCGAGGCCGTGGCGCTTGAGCTTGATGCGGTTCGAACCAAAGGTATTGGTCGTGATCGCCTCGGCCCCCGCCTGCAGGTACTCTTCGTGGACCTGTCGGACCAGATCCTGCTGGGAGAGGTTGGCGTCATCGAAAGATTTATTGATGTAGATGCCGCGCTCGTACAACTGCGTGCCGACCGCGCCGTCAAAGACGACCGGGCCGGACTCGACCACTTCGAGAAAGCTCTTTTTCATACCAAATACTCCGCCGTGCGGACTGACCACCTCACACCTTCATACCGGACGCCAACAGCTTTATGCAATGAGATGGGTTGGGTGTTGGTTATGGGTAGGGTATAGAGGACCGGAAAGTTTACCAGAAACCGAGAAGTACTATGGAAGTAGAGCTGACCAAACAATTTCGCTTCGAGTCTGCACACCGTCTACCCAACACTCCGGAGGGCCATAAATGCCGCCGGCTGCACGGACACTCCTTTCGGGTGACCGTCGAGGTTAAAGGCGATGTCGACCCGGAGAGAGGGTGGCTGATCGATTATGCGGAGATCAAAGAGGCGTGGAAGCCGCTGCACGATCGGCTCGACCATCGTTTTTTGAACGAGATCGAAGGGCTGGAAAATCCCACCTCGGAGATGCTGTGCCGGTGGATCTGGCAGCGACTCCAGCCGCGGCTGGAGTGTTTGAGCGCGATCACCGTCCACGAGACATGCACATCGGCCTGCACTTATCGCGGTGACTAAGCAGTCGCGGTCAGTCGGGGGGAATCGACGGAGTGTCTCAGAGCGCGCCGTCGGTATGCCCGGAGAAGTCGGCGCGCTTGGTGGTTTGCAGCGCCGGATGCTCGCTACGAGCGAATCGCTCGCGGTCCAATTCCTTGCGGCCCAATTCGTCCAAGGGATCGGGCGCGGGCAGCGCGCGGGGACGATCACCGGAGGCCGAATCAGCGGCGCTGCCCTCGTCCGCGCCCGTGGGCGAGGCTCCCGGCAATTTATCGAATTGGAAGGCCAATTCGTGAACCTCCTCTTCATGGCGAGCGCTGAGCAGGAGCGCCACTGCGGCGCCAAACGAGCAGATCCCAACCGTCAGCGCGAACGTCGCACCGAAGCTGCCCAGCGACGACAGCATCGCGTATAAGACGCAGACCAACGTCACCGACGCGGCCATCACTGCGCCGACCAGCCGCGATCGCACCCCACGCATCGCCGATTGCGGATCGACCTCCATCGGATAATAGGTACCTCCACGCTTGCTGTCTCGGCGATGAGATCGACGCCGCCGGCGCCGTGCCGGGATCGTGTTGCGACGGTGTCTCCATCGAGTGCGGTTTGTGCTTTCCATAGCTCCCCGTGGTACTTCAAGAGTCGGCGGCGGCCGAGGCCAGAGTAGACGATTCTTAGAGTACCAGTTCGGGCCGCCTCCTTCAAAATAGACACCATCGAGAGGCCGAAAACAGCAGCCGGCGCAGACCGGCGAATTTTCTTGTTGACAGCACTGCGAACCACACTTATAAACGCCGTCCCGTTGGCGAGGTACCGCCTCGCAGACGGGAGCAAAATCGAGCCGGATGCGGCTCGTTTTGCGGCAGGGCCGTTAGCTCAGTTGGTAGAGCAGCAGACTTTTAATCTGCGGGTCGCTGGTTCGATCCCAGCACGGCTCACGTCCCGTTCGTCTAGCCTGGTCCAGGACACTGGCCTTTCACGCCAGCGACACGGGTTCGAATCCCGTACGGGACGCTAACCCCGCGAAGCTTCACGGCTTCGCGGGGTTTTTGTTTTTCTTGTCGTCGCGGCGATGAATATTTCCGAGATTCCCGCGTCTTTTCTTATCAAGGACGGCGGTAGCGCATCGAGTTCGATGATCATTTTGACTAATCATCGCCATCCGACTAATGATGAATTCTCAAATTATTCACCAAAGTCCGAGTGGAGGGAGTAGTTCAATGAAAAAGTTACGACATGGGTTTGAGAGCGTATCGAAGATGACTGGTACGCGCGTGATGGCGAGCCTATTGGTGGTCACATTGGCGGCCGCGCTCGGAAGCGGTTGCGTGGTCAATGACCACTCTGAAGACAATAACGATGAGTTGACCGATAATAACGGCAACAACTCCAATAACACCCCCGACAACAATACCCCGGGCAATAACAACACCCCGGACCCGGGCGATTGCGACGAGTTCACCGAGATCGGCGGTGATATCGACTCGGCCCAAACCTTGGACGGCTGTTACGACGTCACTTCCCATCTCGATGTCGACAATGGCGGACATCTGACGATCGAGGCAGGCTCGATTTTGCGCTTTGCCGAAGACACCGAGCTCAGCGTGTGGGACGAGGGCAAGCTCACCGTGTCGGGCACCGCCGATGCCGGCGTCGTCTTGACCGGCGCCAGCGAGGTTCCGGGCTTCTGGAACGGCGTGATGGTCAACGGCACCAATAGCACCGACAACGCCCTCGCCTACACGACCATTGAATATGCCGGCGCAGAGGCGATCCACCACACCGTGGAGAACGCCGGGCTCCAACTAGGTGCGGACACCCGCATTGCGATCAACAACTCGACGTTTCAGCACAACGACGCCGCCGGCCTCTACGCGCGCAACAACACGAGTCTGCCGGAGTTCGCCAACAACCTGTTGACCGACAACGCCGGCGGTGCAGCGATCATCCACGCCAACATCCTCGGCTTATTCGACGGGACCAATAGCTACGCCGACAACGCCGACGGAGAGGACTACGTCTATGTCAACGGCGGCGACGTCACCAGTGACCAGATGGTCTCGGCCATCGACGTGCCCTACTTCGTGCGGGACTTGATCGACTCGGAGACCAGCACCCTGGAGTTCGAAGCCGGCGCGACCATGGTCTTCAGCGCCGATAGTGCCCTCGAGATCTGGGAAGACGCGCGCATTAAAGCGATCGGTACCGAGGACGCCCCGGTCACCTTCCGCGGCGAGGAGCCCACACGTGGGTTCTGGCAAGGCATCTTGCTGCAGAACTCCAATGGCATCGACAACGAATTTGATTACGTGGTCCTCGAGGACGCCGGCAGCGAAGCCACTCATCACACCGCCGACGCCGCCGGCCTCCAACTGACCGAGTCCGCTCAAATCGCGATCACCAATTCGACGTTTCGAAATAACGCCACCTACGGGCTGTCGGCGCGCAACCAGGTCAATATTCGCGAGTTTGCCTCCAATACGCTGACCGAAAACACCGAAGGCGCCGCCTACGTCAATCCGAATATCATCGGCGCCATGGACACCGACAGCAGCTATACGGGCAACGACGAAGACTTTGTTTTCGTCAACGGCGGCACTATCACCGTCGACCAGACCGTCGACATGCTCGACGTGCCGTACTTCTTCCGTGAGGAGGTCGATTCGGACAGCGCGATCATCGAGATCGGAGCCGGCGCGACGCTGACCTTCGGGGCCAACGCCGGCCTCGAGATCTGGGACGATGCGCGCCTGATCGCCATCGGCACGGCCGACGCCAAAATCACGTTCAACGGCGAAGAGCCCACCCCGGGCTATTGGAAGGGCGTGATGTACAACTCGAGCAACGGCGTGGATAACGAGCTCGACCACGTGATCATCGCCGACGCCGGCGGTGAAGGCCTGCACCATACCGTGGGCAACGCCAACCTGCAGCTCGGCGGAAGCGACCCGACTCAGATCACCATCAATAACCTGGAGATCTCCAACGGTGCGAGCTTCGGCATCTACACCAGAGACAATGTGACCTTGAACGGTTGTAGTGGCGTCACCTTCGACTCCAACGCCGAGGCCGACTTCGACGGCGACGGCCCGACCTGCTGAACCTACCTGCTCTCCGCTCGCGGCTCGACATCGAGCCGCGAA
>CAYLTX010000106.1:0-23070 GCA_964386725.1 uncultured Bradymonadales bacterium
CCTGCCGTCGACGGCAGGGACGCCGTCGCTCCAGTGAGCAATTGACACTCTGCCACGCCCCGGCAAGGATGCAGTCGACGTCGAACGTTCATTTGAGGCCGGTCTTGTTCGAGAAGACAACATGGTGGCGGGGAGTCGCGACGGCTTGTTTGATCTGCGGCATCACACTCGCGCAGCCAGCTTGGGCCGACGAGCCTGACACAACCGAGGAGCCCGACGAGGACGACAACACCGTCACCACCGTCGCCCCCGACGAGCGATCGGTCGAGGACAGCCGGCTGCCGTCGGGCTTCGTCACCCGGCTGCGTTTGGGCGAGGAGGGCCGAAAGGGCCGCGACCTGGGAGACGCGCTGGGGCGAGTGCCCGGGATTTATGTCAGGCGCAGCTCGAGCATGGGCCGGGCGGCCTACGCCACCGTGCGCGGCGGCAACTCCCGCCAGCTCGCCGTCTCGCTCAACGGCATGCGCCTGAGCGCGCCGGTGGGCGTGGGCTTCGACGTGGGCAGTCTGTCGCTGGCCGGCATCGACAACGTCGACGTGTACCGAGGCGGCGCCGCGACCGTCCACGGCGGCGGCGCGCTGACCGGCGCGCTCGATTTGCACACCGGCCTGCCGCGCGAGGAGGGCTGGCACGCCTCGGCCACCTCGCTGGGCGGCAGCTACGATACCTACGGATTGAGTGCGAAGACCGCGCTGGTCGGCGACGGTTATGCGGTCGGCGTCGACGCCGGCTTTCGCCAGAGCGAGGGTGATTTTGCCTTCGTCGACGCCCAGGGCACCGGCCACGAGCGCGTCAATAACGACCACCGCCAGATGAGCGTGCTCGCCAACGGGCGTGTGGAGCTCAGTGAGCATGTGCTCGAGCCGCTGTTGATGTACGAGGCCGGCTCGGCGGGCGCGCCGGGGCCCAGCGAGTTCCAGGAGCAATTCGCCGACGCGCGCCTCGACACCGATCGCCTGGTCAGCCAGCTCGGCTGGGAGCGGCGTGACGTGGCCTCGGGCGGATGGGGCGTGGTCGACGCCGACGCGCGCCTTGGCTACCAGCACCGCGGTGTCGACTACGACAATCCGAACGCCTACCCGGGCACCAGCGAGGTGCGCGACACCTCGACGCTCGAGGCCATCGAGGCCACCGCCCAGGCACACGCCTGGCTCGACTTTGGCGATCTGATCCACATGGGCCTGGAGGGCCGCCGCGAGGCCTACGACGCCACAAATCGCATCGCATACGAGGCCACGGCCGACACCTCCGAGATCGCCGCCGAGCGCCACACGATCGCTGCCGCGCTGTCCAACGAGCTGCTCCTGGCCGAGACGGCCGTCAGTCTTATCGGGGCGCTGCGCTTCGAGTATATCGACGATACTTCGCGCAGCTGGACGCCGCTCATTCCGGCGGCCGGCGCGATCTGGCGCGCCCGCAAGTGGCTGGAGTTCAGGGGCAATGTCGCGCGGACCTTTCGCGCGCCGGACTTCGACGAGCTCTATTTGAATATGGTCGGCGTGCGCGGCGACCCGGAACTGGAGCCCGAGCGCGCGCTGACCTGGGACGCCGGCGTGCGGCTGGGCCGCGAGGAGGGCCTCGTATCGCTGGAGGCGGCGATCTTCCGCAACGATTTCGAGGAGACCATCGAATTTATCGCCCGCACGGCGTATCTCTTCGAGGCGGCCAACCTCGGCAGTGGCACCAGCCAGGGCGTCGAGGCGACTTTGGGGCTGCGCCCCCACCGGCGCGTCGACGTCATGGCCAATTATACGTTCACCGACGCCTCCCTCGATGGCATGGCCGCCGGCGCGACGATGCCCGGCCAGCCGGTACACCGAAGCGCCGCAGGCGCCGAGGTCGAGCTCGGCGGGCTCGGCTTTTTGAGCGGCGTGCGCTCGCTGAGATTCTTCGGTGAGGCCCACTGGCGAAGTCGCATCTATTTGGACAGCTTCGCCAACCTGTCGAACCCGCCGTTTTGGACGGCCGACCTGGGCGCAGCCTACGCGCCGTCGGACTGGCTGGAGGTGACCGTCAACGCCCGCAACCTCGCCGATAATCGGCGAGGGGCGGATACGTTGCAGCGGCCGTTGCCGGGGAGGGCGTTTTATGTGGGGGTGACGGTTGAGCGTTAGGGTTGTTGGGGTTCGCCCCTCCGCCTTTCGCTAAAAGGCGCGAAAGGCACCTCCCCCGGGGGGAGGGATGCTGCAGCGGGACGCGCATAAGCTGCCTATTGAAAGCCCTCAAAAAGCAACCCCTTAGCGATCACGCAGCGACAACTCTCCCCCCGGGGGGAGATGCCGAGCGTTTATGCGGGTTGACCGTGCGTAGTACAGCGCGAGGCAGTGGGGGGCCGCCGGAAAGCAGCCAGTTTCCGATCTCGCCGTACAGCGCGAGGCGGCGGGGGGCCTCCCTCACCAACCCCACCAACTACTTAATAATAATCTCCACCCTCGGCCCCGCCTCCAACGTAATCTCCCCGCTTTCCGACGTATGCATATCGCCGTCGATCGTATAGGTGATCGGCTCTTCGGAGACGAAGTGCGCCTGCGAGGAGACCGCCGAGCTGATGACGTCCTCGGAGACGGGCAGCCCGAGGCGGATGCGCGGCAGGGCCAGCGCGGTGGGGATCGGTCCTTCGACCAGGCCGAGCAGGTGAAAGGCGCCGGACGACTCTTCGCTGCGGATGAACGGGCGAAACCCCAGCCCGATCTGGTCGACCGTCGAGGCGAGCACCGAGGTGTAGTCGCGCTCGGCCCAGACCTTGTCGTCGAGCTCGATGCGCGCCCGAAACGGCCGAAACAGCCGGCGGTTGAAATCGCTGTCGAAGGGCAGAGTGGCGATCGCTTTGGCCAGAAGCCGCGCGGCCATCACCGGGCTGGGCTTGCCGGTGTCGTAATACTCCTCGAGAAAATTGGCCACGATGCCGTTTCCGAAGATGAATCCGTAGCGGCTGCCGGTGTCGTCGGTGATCTTGAGCAGGTCGCGTCGGGTCGTCTCGAAGGGCTGCTTGGTGTAGTATTTCTCGACCAAATTCGCTAAGAGCCTGGGCGGTGTTCCCTTGACTCCGACGGCGTTGGACACAGTGTTCATGGTACCTCCGCGGAGCAGAGCCACCTTCGGCAGGGGGGCGTCTCCCCAGACTTCGATGAATTTGGTCAGGGTGACGTGATTGGTGCCGTCGCCGCCGTTGAGCGCCAGGATGTCGATGTCGTTTTCCCGGAATTGGCGGGCGGCGTCGCCGACATCCTCGATGCGGTTGGTCAGCTCGTAGGTGTCGTCTTGGCCGAGGACGTAGGCCAGCCGACGCATCTGCTCGGGGTGGCGCCGGTTGCGGCGACTATGAGGGTTACTGATGATGCCGATGCCGGGCATAGATGGTTCCTCCTTGCGAAACCTCGGTGCGTCGAGGCATAACCAACGGTCGATCCAGCACGTCGTCCGTCGTCGAGCCAGAAGTAACTGGCCGCTGCGTAGAGATACCAAACCGGGCTTTGGCCCGGCAAGCTCTCCGCGGGGTTTAAAAGTCGCGGGGGCGAAGGCTGGGTCTGTAAATCGTTCGAGATCGGAATGGATTGGTAATTATAGGCAATAAGCTTTTGACGAGGTTGTGTTTTCTTGCAGAACCTCTGAGCGCGAGGCTGGTGCGATGGCAGAGAAACATTCGTTGGCGAAGAAGCTCGAAGAGATCGCTCAAAATCTGTGGTGGTGCTGGCAGCCTGACGGCTGGCTGGTCTTCCGCGACCTCGATCCGCAGTTGTGGCAGGAGACCAACCACAATCCGATCGCGTTCTTGCGCGAGCTGAGCGCCGCCGAGATCGAGGAGCGCGCCCAGCGCACCGCCGTGGCCAGCCGCATTCAGAATGCCCACCGAAAGCTGAAGAGCTATCTGGAGGCGGCGGGACCGAAATCGTGCATGGACGCCGGGCCGCTGCACACCCAGCCGGTCGCCTATTTCTGCGCCGAGTTCGGCATCCACGAGTCGCTGCCCATCTACTCGGGCGGCCTGGGAATCTTGGCCGGCGACCACATGAAGGCCTCCAGCGACCTGGGGATCCCGATCGTCGGCGTGGGGCTATTTTACCCGCTGGGTTATTTCCAGCAATCCGTCGACAGCAACGGCTGGCAGCAAGAGGAATACGGGCGCACCGACATCGAGACGCTGCCGCTGACCAAGGTCTGTGACGACTCCGGCCAGCCGGTCACCATCGAAGTCGAGGTCGGCCAGGGCAGCATCAAGGCGCATATCTGGCGCGCTCCGGTGGGCAGAAACCAGCTTCTGATGCTCGACTCGGACGTGCCCGGAAATAACCCCGAGGACCGCCAGCTGACCAGCCAGCTATACGGCGGCGACCAGCGCATGCGCATCCGTCAGGAGATCTTGCTGGGCATCGGCGGGGTGCGCGCGCTCGACGCGCTGGATATCACCCCCAGCGTCTACCACCTCAACGAGGGCCACAGCGCCTTTGCGACCTTCGAGCTGGCCGCGCGTCATATGGAGCGCGAGGAGCTGTTCTTCGACGAGGCCCGCGACAAGGTCATGCGCAAGACCGTCTTTACCACCCACACGCCGGTGCCCGCCGGCCACGACCGCTTCCCGATCGAACTCTTCGAGGACATGCTCGGCTGGATGCGACCCAAGCTCGGGCTCAACCATCACGAGTTTCACGGCTTCGGCCGCGTCAACCGCGACGATCCCAATGAGCGTTTTTGCATGACCGTACTCGCCTTGAAGATGAGCCGTTATCGCAACGGCGTCAGCAATCTGCACGGTGAGGTCAGCAGACGGATGTGGAAGGATATCTGGCCCGACCGAGAGGTAAAGGACGTGCCCATCGGCCACATCACCAATGGCGTGCATGTCAACACCTTCCTCGCCCCGGAGATGCGCAGCCTTTACGACAAGCATCTCGAGCCGGGCTGGGAGAAGCGACTCGACGAGCGCCAGGCATGGGCCGGGATGGGCGAGGTCGACTCGGGCGAGCTGTGGGAGACCCACCAGTTGCTCAAGGCCAAGCTCATCGACTTTATCAAGGTGCGCGCGACCGCCAAAAACGAGGTCGACGGTGCCGGCGAGGGCAAAGTCGCTCCGGGCAGCGGCTTCGATCCCGAGACGCTGACCATCGGGTTCGCGCGCCGCTTCGCCACCTACAAGCGCGCCACGCTGCTCATGCGAGATCTCGAGCGATTCAAGGAGTTGATCACCGACTCCCAGCGGCCCATCCAGTTGGTCTTTGCGGGCAAGGCCCACCCGGCCGACGAATTCGGCAAGGCGTTCATCCAGGAGATCGTCGAGATGACCGTCGACCCGGCCTTCGAGGGACGGATCGTATTTTTGGCCGATTACGATATCAACGTCGCCCGCCACATGCTCCACGGTGTCGACATCTGGCTCAATAACCCGCGTCGACCCCAAGAGGCCTGCGGCACCAGCGGCCAGAAGGTCGTGCTCAACGGCGGGCTGAACTGCTCGATCCTCGACGGCTGGTGGGCCGAGGCCTACGACGGCCGAAACGGCTTCGCCATCGGAAACGGCACCGAATTCGCCGATCCGGGCCGCCAGGACGCCCACGACGCGCGCATGCTGTACAAAGCCCTCGAAGACGAGGTCATCCCACTGTATTACGACAAGGACGAAACCGGCATGCCCCGCGAGTGGATCGACCGGGTCAAGTGGAGCATCATCAGCCTGGGCTGGCGCTTCAACGCCAGCCGCATGCTGCTGGATTATCTGCACAGTGCTTATCTGCCCGCCGCGGGCGCCACCAGTGTCGAAATGTAGATACTGCAGAAAGTTAGATAGTGAGAAAGTAAGAAAGTTAGATACAGCAACCACAAAGGCCCGACCGGATGCGCCGGGTCGGGCCTTTGCTTTTCTTACTCTCTCACTCTCTTACTCTCTCACTTTCTGCTTTTACGCGGTATTTTGGCGTTTCATGGCGCGCTGCAGCTCTTCATCGGACAATCCGGAGTGCCCCTCGACTGTGATCGATTGGCTTTTGTCGCTGTTGAGGTCCTTGGCCGACACGTTGACGATACCGTCGGTGTCGATCTCGAAGATGACCTGAATGCGTGGCTTGCCCTTGGGCTGGGGCGGGATGCCGGTCAGGTTGAACATCCCCAAGAGGGTGTTTTCGCTGGCCGTCTTCGATTCGCCCTGCAGGACCGTGATCGTCACCATGTCTTGATTCTCTTCGGTGGTCGTGAAGACCTTGGTCTCGCGGGTGGGGATCGAGGTGTTCTTGGTGATGATCTTGCTGAACCGATCCCCAGCCACCCGGATGCCCAGGCTCAGCGGGGTGACGTCGAGGAGGATGACCTCCTTGACCTCGCCGCCCAGGATGCCCGACTGAATCGCGGCGCCGACGGCGACCACCTCGTCGGGGTTGACGCCCTTGCTGGGCTTGAGCCCGAAGATCTCCTCGACCTTCTCCTGGACCAGCGGCATGCGCGTCATGCCGCCGACCAAAAGCACGTCGTTGATCTCCGAGGCCCTGACGCCCGCATCATCGAGGGCGGTCTGGCAGGGCCTGTCGAGTCGCTCGACCAGGTCGTAGCACAGGTCGTTGAGCTGGGAGCGCGACAGAGTCAGCGACAGGTGGCGAGGGCCGGCGTCGTCGACGGCCAAAAAGGGCAGGTTGATATTGGTCTCGGTCAGCGTCGATAGCTCACATTTGGCGTTCTCGGCGGCTTCCTTGAGGCGCTGCAGCGCCATCTTGTCGCCGGAGACGTCGATGCCGGTATTTTCTTTGAACCGCTCGAGCAAGAAGTCCAGGATCGCACGGTCGAAGTCCTCGCCGCCCAACTCGTTGTCACCGCAGGTCGCCGCGACCTCGAAGACACCACCTCGAAGTTGAACGACCGATACGTCGAAGGTGCCACCGCCCAGATCGAAGACGATGATATTGGCGTCGTCGGTCTTCGAATAGCCGTAGGCCAGCGCGGCCGCGGTCGGCTCGTTGATGATCCGGCGCACGGTCAGCCCGGCGATCTTGCCGGCGTCTTTGGTGGCGCTTCGCTGGGCGTCATTGAAGTAGGCGGGCACGGTGATGACCGCCTCGTCGATCTCCTCGCCGAAGTAGTCCTCGGCGGTCTGCTTCATTTTGCGCAGAACCATCGCCGCGATTTCCTGCGGGCTATATTGTTGGCCGCTGACCTCCACCCAGGCATCGCCGTTGGTATTCTCGACGATCTTGTAGGGCAGCGTCTTCTGGTAGCGCTTGACCAACTGGGAGTTGTACTTCTGTCCGATGAGCCGCTTGATGTCGTAGATCGTGCGCTCGGGGTTGATGATCGCCTGGCGCTTGGCCTGCTGGCCCACGAAGCGCTCGTCATCCTCGGTAAAGCCGACCATCGAGGGCGTCGTGCGGGAGCCCTCACTGTTGGGTAGCACAAGAGGGTCTCCCCCTTCGATGACCGCCACACAGGAGTTGGTCGTGCCCAAATCGATTCCAATGATTTTACCCATGCGCCTTTTCTTATCGTCAGGAGTCAACGCCATAGCCAATGCCAGTCGTCCGCCGGCGACACTCGATCATCGCTTAGCTGTGCTGGCTGGATCGAGCGTAGGCTGAAATCACTTGTTGAACAAGTTCTTGAGGAAGCTCTTATTGTCGTCGGTCCCGCCTTTGTCTTTATTGCGCATCTGGTAGAGGCGCAGTTCACGTTGCGCCTCGCGCGACTTGGGGTTGAGCTTGAGCGCTGTTTTGAAGTGGCTGGCGGCCTTTCGGTGCTGGTCTTTGACCTTGAGGATATGCCCCAGAAAAACATGTGCGTCGGGCAGCGACTGCCGATCGCCGATTTCGATGGCCTTTCGAAGGACCTTTTGAGCTTCGTCCCGCTTATCCGCGTCGTTCAAAAAGAGTAGATAACCGTAAAAGGTCATATACTTGCCGTTATCCGGCTCGAGATTGTACGCGGTCGAGAATCGCTCCAGGGCCAGCTTATTGTTCTCGGCGTCGCGAAACGCCTGGTAGCCCTGGTTAAAGGCCTGCTTGGCCAGGTCATCGCTCTTCATCGAGTTGGTTCCGGAGACGCCGGCGGTCGAGTTGCGCCGAATCTTGTCGAGCCTGGCCTTTCGCTCCTCGGTATTCTCGCGCACGGTGCTCTTGCGCGTCTTGCCTTTGACCATCGGTGTCGACGGCTCGCGGCTGAGCCCGATAGGGGTGGAGTGGCGCTTGGCCTTGAGGCGCTCGATGCGCGATTTTCTGGCGGCGTCATCTCCGGGCGACGAGCTCGGCGCCGGCTCGGCGCCAAAGCCTGCGGCGTCGCCGTGAGCCTCGGATTTCTCGGCCGCGATGTTGGACGTCGGGGTCAGCCGCTTGGCGGCGCCGGAGGAGCGAAGCCGCTCCTGCGTGGTGTCGGCGCTCGAGGTCGCGGCTGACGAGCTGGGCGTCGAATTCTGGCGTGTCATCGTCTCGGAGTCAGCGCCGGCGCCGCTTGTCGTTCTCGGACGGGGATCGGCGCAGGTTTGCTCGTCCTCGACTTTGATGAGCTCGGTATAGGCGTCCTTGATGGCGATGAAGATCTCTTGGGCGAGCTGTTTGACATCTCCCGAGACATTGCCGCCGTAGACGTCCGGGTGGTGAAGCTTGACCATCTCGTAGAATTTTTCCTGGATGATCTTGCGCCCGCATCCCTCCCAGACGTCGAACATCTCGTAGGGGGTGGCCTGCTCGACGTCGGCGAGGTATTCGTGAAGCTCCTGGACCAGGTCGAGCCGGCCGGTGCCGGTGGCGCGGTAGGCTTTGGAGGCTTTCTTTTCGGCCTCGACGCGCTTTTGCTGAGCCTGGGCGACCGCGTCGTCATATTGGACGGTGATGTCCCCGGGAGTCGGCTCGGCGCGCATCATGATGAAATCGGTCTGCTCGGCAAAAAGGGCCGCCTTAAACCCGGCGGTGGCATCGCTGCCCAAGCTCGCCAGCGCCTGCTCGAGGTTGGTCTTTCCGTCGCAGGCAGCGAAGAATTTGTCGAGCAGATCCAGCCCTTTGAGCTTGTCGCGCCGCTTGGTCCACAGATTCGTGGCCGTCGGAAACGCCTTCATATGCGTCATCATCGACTGCATCACGCGGCGCTGAGGCACGTGGCGCTCGAGACTCTCGTAGACAAAGCGAAGCGGCTCGACCGCCTCGCCCTTGCCTTTCCAGCCCTTCTTGAATTGGTAATGGCCGCCCTGCCATGCGAAAGCGCTGGCCAGGGTGGATAGTTCGGCGAAGTCGTTGCCCTTGACCTCGACCGGCGCGCCCTCGCGAATGGCATACCGGCGCTGAATCGAGTCATTTTTCAGATGGAGCACGCCGCTCGAGCAACTCTGAGTGAGCCCATAGAGCAGCCGTCCGAGGCTGACTCGATCGAGCGAACCCTTGTCCAGAGAAGGCAGCCGCACCTCGACGACCACCGGGGTCGGCTTGTCCGCCGGGCCCGCCGGCGAGGATTGTGCCGCTGCCGAGTCCTCCAGGAGGTTGCGCATCGGCCCGGCGAGAAGCTTTTCGGTCGGTCGGGCACCCTCCAGTTCGATGGATTCCTCGAACGAATCCAGCGAGGAGATGAACTGCTTGGCCCGCGCCGAGGGCTGACGCAGCATCAACACCCCCGGGGTCTGCTCTTTTTGGAGCACGTTGTCGAGCAGAATAAAGGCGTCCAGGCCCTCGATCTTGATCGCATCGTAGTCGATGCACACCGCGTCGTAGCGCTCCTTGAAGAGCGCGTCCTTAGCCTCCGACCAGTGCCGACTCGTCTCGACGTCGGCTCCGAGCTTGGCTGCCGCCCCGGAGGCTGCCTGACGAAGCGCGTCGTCGTCGGTTATGAGGAAGACCTTCTTCATTGATTCTACAGGCTCCCGCCGAGCTCTTCGATTTGGTGAATCATCTCACGTTTGGTCGCGATGGGCACCGAGTCCTTATCAGCGATCCGCTTGAGGTACTCTTTGAAGGATTTGATCGCCAGCTGACGCTTATTCATGCGCTTGTACAGATAACCCAATGTCTGGAAGACGTCCGGGTCGTCGTAGCCGTGACGCACCGCTTGCTGCAGGTGCTTGGCTCCCTTGATCTCCTTGTCGGTGTACATCAGCGCCATGCCCAACTTGTACTGAATTTCGGGTAGCTTTTCGTTGTCGGCGAGCACCTTCTCAAAGTTTTCGATCGCCTCTTCATATTGCTTGTCGCGGTAGTTGGACTCGCCCATGGCGACCAGCGCTTCGAACATCGAGGGGTTGATTTCGAGGGCGCGCTCGATGTCCCGCTTGCCCTGGACTGAATAACCGAGCTTGGACAGCAGTCGGCCCCGGCGCACGTACAACTCGGGGTTGCTGCTGCCGTAGTCGCTGTCCACCTTGGTGGCGTTGCGATATTCCTCGAGCGCCTGGGTGAGCCGATCTTCGGCCTCATAAGCGCGGCCCATCCAATAATGGAAGTCGCCGTCATTGGGCTTGTAGTCGAGCACGTGCCGGAAGATCTTCATCGCCTTCTTGTAGTCGCCCTGCTCGAACGCGGTACGGCCCACGAAGAAGTACGCCTGGTGGAAGCGCGGGTCGAACTCGTAGGCCTTGTTGAAGTCCTCGCGAGCCGTATCGTAGTTGCCCTGGTCGAAGTAGATGCGCCCGCGAATGAAGATATACTCCTTGTTTTTCGGGTGCTTCTCGATGACCGCGTTGATCTGATCGACGGCCTTGGCGTACCGGCCCGATTGGCGATAGGCGTCAGCCAGATAAGCCGACAGTCGGATGTCTTGGACGCCCTCGTCGCGAGCGCGCTCCAGAAGCTCGAGGGCCTTTTCGTCCTGCTCGGTGGACAGATACATGCGCGCCAGTGAGAGTCGGGCGTCCCAGAAGTTGGGATCGCGCTCGAGCGCGGCCTGATACCACCGCTCGGCGATCACCGGGCGCTCACTCATCTGGTAGAACTGGGCCACTTCGGCCGCCACGTCGGCGGTGATCTCGTCGGGATACTCTCTGATGGTGGCGATATGTTCCTCGGCCTTGGGCCCGTCTTCGTCGACCTTCCAGGCCAATTGGGCCAGCGCCGCGTGCGCCGTCAACAATTTGGGCTCGATCTCCACGGCGCGCTCGAGCGCCTTTTGGGCGTCGAAGAAGGCTCCGCGCTTGCGGTTGAGCTTACCCAGATACAACGGGAAGCTGGCGTTGTCGGGGAATTGCTTCTCTCCCTCTTCGAGGTGCTGAGTCGCCTCGTCCCATTGCTCCAGTCCGATATGAGAGCGAACGATGCCTAGCAGCACTTCCGGGTCTTCCTGACCCAGGTTCTTATTGCTGGTAAAGAAGTTCAGCGCCTCCTGATACTTCTCGGCGTTGGCATATTCTTCGGCGAGCGCGCGCAACGTATCGGTGCGCTCGGTGTCGATGCTCAGCGCCTTCGTATAGGCCTTGATGGCCTCTTCGCTATTCTGACGAGCCGTGTGGACGCGGCCAATATAGTGATAGGCGAGGGCCTGCTCGCGGGTGGAGGCCAAGCCCTCATACTCTTCGAGAACCGTCTCGAGGCTATCCGAAGCCTTATTGAGATTGCCGCGCTGATAGGCGGACTCACCGAGGGCCACGCGCGAGGCGACGTGCTCGGGCGAGGCCTCGATGGCCTTGCTCAACACGTCGATGGCGCGGTCGTGTTCTTGGCCGACACCGTAGAGGCGACCCAACCAAAAATGCGGCGTGGCTGCGTCGGCTTTGGCGCCTGCGGCCCCCTTTAGGGCCTTGCTTGCCCGGGAGGCGAAGCGGCGCGCCGAGTCGTCGAAGCGCTCGGTGTGCTCGGTGCGCTCGGCGACTTTCTTGTTCTTATTCGCGGTGTCGTCCTGGTCGGCGTCCTCGTCGGCTCCCTCGCCATTTTCGCCTTCCTCGCCTTGCTCGTCGTTCTCGCCTTCTTCGCCTTCTTCGCCATCGTCGCCCTGAGCCTCCGCGGTCTCCTGTTCGCCGTCGGCGTCGGGGGACGCTCCGTCTTCGGCGGGTTGGTCCTCGGAGCCCTCTTGGGTGGCCGTGGCGCCGTCTTGTTGTTCGTTCTCGGCGAGGTACTTTTCGAGGGCGAGCACATCACCGATGCCCATCATCAATTGAGCGTAGTAGCCAACCTCGCCGCCGCTACCGGCCAGCGGCTCGAGGTAGGAGCGGGCGGCTTCGGCGCTGCCGTTTTGCGCCTCGTAGGCGCCGCGCGCCAGCGCCTCCCATCCCTCGGAGCTATCGGCATATTTGCCGGCCAGCTTCTTGGCGTGGCCGGCGATATCCTTGTCGCTGTAGCGAGACAAAAAGAGCGACTCGATCAAGAGCAGCTTCGGCTCTTCGCCGGCCTCGAGTTCACCTTTTCGAGCCTGGTCGATGACCGCCTGTAGATCCCCGTAATTATCACTCTTAGCCGTCTGCAGGTCGACGGTGATCGGGCCGGCTTGCTTCTTGGCGACCTGCTCGTTGGTCTCCGTGTCGGCAAAGAAATTCGTATAGAGTGCGTAGCCGGCACCGCCGAGCACCAGCAACGCCACCAGTGGCACGCCGATCATGGTCATCGTGCCGCGCTTTTTATCTTCCTCGACGGCCTGGTCACGGGTGGTCTGAGCCGACGGGCCCCTCGAGGCCGGTTGGCTGGGCCCCCGCGAGGCGGGCCGAAACGGGTCGTCGTCGGGCAATTCACCCGCGCCGTCTTCGGCCAGATCGTCACCGAAGTCATCTCCGCCGAAGTCATCTCCGCCGAAATCGTCGCTGCCGAAATCGTCGCCGCCGAAGTCATCGCTGGGCGGGGCGTTGCCCATGAGATCGTCGCCCCATTCACCGGATTTTCCGGCGAGGTCGTCGTCCTGCGCGCCGCTGGGGGAATCGTCCAGAAAAGAGAAGCTCGCCTCTCCGGACAAAAAGTCATCTTCTTCGCCGTCGTCACCATCATCGAAGAGCGCGTCGTCGAGGCCGCCCGACTCGAAGAGGTCGTCGTCATCGTCGTCCTCGGGAGCCGCGAAGAGATCTTCGGAATCCTCGGCCCCCATCGGCGCGCCGCCGCCGACCGGAGCGCCGAACGGATCTTCATCGTCGACCGGAGCGTCGAAGAGATCGTCTTCCTCGGCCGCCTCAGCGTCGCCAAAAAGATCGTCTTCTTCATCGGCCGGGGCGCCGAAGAGCTCTTCTTCTTCTTCTTCCGGAGCGCCGAAGAGATCTTCTTCTTCATCGTCCGGAGCGCCAAAGAGATCTTCTTCTTCATCGTCAGCCGGGGCTGCGAAGAGATCTTCCTCACTTTCTTCTTCTACGCTTTCGGCCGGGGCTCCGAAGAGGTCCTCTTCTTCATCGTCGATCGGGGCGGCGAAGAGATCATCGTCAGCATCGTCGTCCGCGACGTCGCTGGAGCCGAATAGGTTCTGGTCCTCGCTGCCGACCGGGGCGGCGAAGAGATCGTCCTCCTCCTTGGCCTGCGGAAGGCTGTCGGGGCCCTTGGCCTGCGGAAGGCTGTCGGGGCCCTTGGCCTGCGGAAGGCTGTCGGCACCTTTGGACTGCGGCAAGCCTTCGACGCCCTTAGTCTTCGGGAGGTCGACGCCGCCGCGTTTGGGCTTGGGGAGGCCGGGCGCGTCGCTCTTGGACTTGGGGAGTTCGGGAGCCCGGCTCTTGGGCTTGGGCAGACCAGGGCCGTCGCTCTTGGGCTTGGGAAGACCGGGGCCGTCGTCCTTGGGCTTGGGCAGCCGTGGCGCGCGTGATTCCGGCAGCTCGGCCTCTTCCTCGTCATCCTCGACGACTGAATTAGCCCAGCCGCCCAGTTTCGTGCTGCCGGGATAGTCGTTGTCCATCCCCCCAACCGACTCACTCTCCGTGGCAAATTCGGCAAATTCGGGAATCTCGTCCAGGCCCATCCAGTTCTCTTTATCCGGAGAGACCTGGGCGTCACCGCTGAGCTTATTGGCCTCGAGCATCATGCGGATCGCATTTTTGTCGAACGGGCCGAACACCTTGCCGGTGGGCCGCTTGACGAAAAAACGCTCGACCTGTGAACCCGAGCCACCGCTGGCGCCAAAGGAGGCGAGCGACGGTTCGAAGCTGGCTGATTCGGAGTGGGCGTGGTGCACGCGCGAGCAGCTCGGGCACCGAAGAGGGAGACCATCTGCCGGCATTTTGGACGAATCCACCTCAAAGTCGGCCGAGCAGGAGGGGCACAGAATGTTCATAAGAGCCGTTTCCTTGAGACGACACGGCAGTTGCGCTCGCGAAGCGAGATTAGAGCGCGTGATTAGCCGTTATGGTTCCGAGACATTGATTCAGTTGTCACTTTACCGCTCGGCGTAGGTATTGACAAGCAAATGCCCCCGGAAACGACGATGGTACCGCAGACAAAAAAATCCCTGCATGGCAGCTCGAAGGTCTTCTTCGGCCCGGCTGAACCGAATGCCATGCAGGGAACGGTAGTTCCTGGGATTTCCTAGATGGTGCAAGATGATTCTACACCGACGGCTGAGCCGCCATCGAGTCGTTCGTGTCACCTCAGAGGTGAGCCTCGAGCGAACGACCTCACCAGGACTCAACCAACTAGGAGGTCACTACCTCGTAAGCCGGATTATGTATATCTGATTTGCGCACTGGATCACCTCCTGTTCTGGGCACCACATGACGCGACTCCCAAGTCGCAACGGTTTTTGTACGCGCCCACATAAAAAACCGCGTCGGCGCGCCCTCTGCGCGCCTTACCCGCGGGGTTAACCACGGGCCGAACCGCCGGCGACAACCGGGCGGCTCGCTTGTGTGGATTATAACACAATAAAGTCGCCAATCAATTCCCGAAAAGCTCAGATGATCGGGGCCAATCGAGCAGATCGCCTCGTTCAGCCGGCCAGGTTTGGAGCTCGCGCGCTCGGGTTACGCGGGCCTTAAATGGGGGGGCGATTGGACTGTGCACTGTATTGCTTGACACCTGCGAATAACGCGTGTTAGTTCCGCCGCGCGTTCTCCGGAGGCCCGTCCGAAGGCCTGCCGAGAGGCGCTCGGGCCGCATTTTCGTGGTAATTTCCAGAGCTGAGAGCCGTCGATGTTCAACTCCATCGCCACTTTGTCCGCCGCACAATTGACCCCCGTCGTGGGTGCGGCAGCCATCGATATCGACGGGACGATCATTATACAGCTTGTGCTGTTCTGGTTCGTCCTATTCTTTTTGCACTTTGTGCTGTTTCGCCCCTACCTCAAGGCGGTCGACGCACGCGAAGAAGGCGTCGGGGGCGCCCGCGAAGAGGCCGCCGAGATGGAAACCCGCGCCGGGATGGTCATCGAGGAGTACGAAGAGAAGATGCGCCAAGCTCGCCGCGACGCTCAAGATGTGCGCGAATCGCTTCGCAATCAGGGCATCCAGGAGCAAAACGACATGGTCCAAGAGGTGCGCGGCCAGATCCAAGACAAGCTACAAGAGGAACGCGCGCGTATACAGGCGAAGGTAGACTCCGCCAGAGACGACATCGAAAAACGCGCCGAGAGTCTGGCCGATGCAATGGCCACCAAGATTCTGCCGCAATGAACGCGCTGTGGCGCCAATCGATTCGAACGCCAGTTTTTACGAGGCTGAAACGATGAAATTTCGAGTCCACAAACCGGTTATCCTAGGGGTGCTCGCCGCGGCGTGCCTTTTATTGGTCGCCGAGCCGGCCTTGGCCGCTGCACCGGGAGAAGGCCACGGCTTTCCCTGGGCGGCCTGGATCACCAGCTTGATCAACCTGGCGATCTTCCTGGCTATTATCTACAAGTTCTTCGGCGCCAAGATCACCGAGTTTTTTAAGACTCGGCGTGAGACGCTCATCAAAGATCTCGAGCAGGCCCGCGAGCTGCGCGAGGAAGCGGAAGCTCGCCTCGAAGAATATACCACCCGCCTCGACGCGCTCGAAGACGAGCGCAAGAGGCTGCTCGACGAGTACCACAAGCAGGGCGAGCGCGAGAAAAAGCGCATCATCGAAGACGCTAAGCAACAGGTCGAGAAGATGCGCGCCGACGCCGAGATCACCATCGAACAAGAGGTCAAAAAGGCGATCGCCGGCCTCGAACGTCAGGTCGTGGACCTGGCCGTGGGCATGACCGCCACGATGGCCGAGAGCAAGCTCGATGCCGGCAAGCAAAAGAACCTGGTCGACAGCTACGTCAACGAGTTGTCCACCATCGACGATGCCGATTCTGAGCGCGCCGCGTGAATGTGTAGAGGCGAGGACCCCTCGCCAAAAGGAGTGGAGAAACCATGGCAGGCGAACCGGTAGCAAGACGATACGCTCAGGCGCTTTTAGAACTTGGCGTCGAGCAAAAGAATTACGCAGAGCTGCGCGCCCAGATCGACGAGCTGGCGGCGATATACGCCGACAGCAAGCCGTTTCGCACCGCGTTGCTCAATCCGAGTATTCGGCTCGACGAGCGCCGCGCGATCATCAAGGCCATCGCCAAGAAGCACGACTGGCACCCGATGATCGTCAACTTCTCGTTGTTGTTGCTCGACAACGACCGCTTCCGGATCGTGCCCACCATCGCCAGCGAGTTTGGCCGGTTGGTCGACGAGAAGTCCGGCAACGTGCGCGCCACGGTCACCAGCGCCGTCGAACTCGACGACGCCCAACGCCAGGCCATCCAAGATGTCCTCGGCGAGATCACCGGCAAGAACGTGCTGCTCGAAACCAGCGTCGACGAGGCGCTGTTGGGCGGGGCGATTACGCGCATCGGCAGCATGGTCTATGACGGCTCGGTGCGAAGTCAGATCGATCGCCTCCGCGACAGCATTCTGGCCGAAGTATAAGACATCCGTGGCTCCGGCACGACGCCGGCGCCGTTATCGATAGCAGCACCAAAGAAACCGCAAGCTTTTAAGAAACATACAGACGGACGAGAGCTTTGTGAGGCTCTACTCCCAGCGAGGAAGGTAAGATGGACATCAACATCGAAGAGATCAGCTCCATCATTAAGGACCAGATCGAGAACTACGATAAGCGTGTCGAGGTCGAAGAGACCGGCACGGTGATCTCGGTCGGTGACGGAATTGCCCGTATCTACGGGCTGGAGTCGGCGCAGGCCGGTGAGCTTCTCGAATTCCCCCATGGCGTCTTCGGCATGGTCCTGAACCTCGAGGAGGACAACGTCGGCGCGGCGCTTCTCGGTGAGGACACCAAGATCGTCGAGGGTGACGAGGTCAAGCGCACCGGGCGTATTACCGACGTACCCGTCGGACCGGAGCTTCTGGGACGCGTGGTCAACCCGCTGGGCCAGCCGGTCGACGGCAAAGGCCCCATCGACGCCAACGAGCGTCGCCGCGCCGAGGTCAAGGCTCCCGGCATTATCGGGCGCAAATCGGTCCACGAGCCGCTGCAGACCGGCATCAAAGCGATCGATTCGATGGTTCCGATCGGACGCGGCCAGCGTGAGCTGATCATTGGCGACCGTCAGACCGGCAAGACCGCGGTCGCCATCGACACGATCATCAACCAGAAAGGCCTCGACGTTAAGTGCATCTATGTCGCCGTGGGCCAGAAGGAATCGACGGTCGCCCAGGTCGTCGACCGGCTTCGCCAATACGGCGCCCTCGAATATACCACGGTCGTCAACGCCGGCGCTTCGGACCCGGCTCCGCTGCAGTTTTTGGCCCCCTATGCCGGGGTCTCCATGGGCGAGTACTTCCGCGATAACGGAGAGCACGCGCTGATCATTTATGATGACCTCTCCAAGCAGGCCGTCGCCTACCGTCAGTTGTCGCTGCTGCTTCGTCGTCCTCCGGGACGCGAGGCGTATCCGGGCGACGTCTTTTACATCCACAGCCGTCTGCTCGAGCGTGCCGCCAAGATGAGCGACGAAGAGGGCGCGGGAAGCCTGACCGCCCTGCCGATCATCGAGACCCAGGCCGGCGACGTCTCGGCGTATATCCCGACCAACGTCATCTCGATCACCGACGGACAGATCTTCCTGGAGACCGACCTGTTCAACGCCGGCGTGCGCCCGGCGATTAACGTCGGCGTCTCGGTCAGCCGCGTCGGTGGTTCGGCTCAGATCAAGGCGATGAAGAACGTCGCCGGTACGCTCAAGCTCGACCTGGCTCAGTACCGCGAGTTGGAGGCGTTCTCACAATTCGCCTCCGACCTCGACGAGACCACTCAGCGCCAGCTCGCCAAGGGTGAGCGCCTGGTCGAAATCCTCAAGCAGGGCCAATACCAGCCGCTGCGCGTCTCCGAGCAGATTCTGATCATCTTCGCGGCCAACGCCGGTTATCTGAACAAGATCGAGGTCGACGAACTCAAGAAGTACGAGGACGGCCTCTACGACTTCGCCGAGAGCAAGGACCCGGAGCTGTGGTCGAAGATCGAAAACGACTCCAAATTCGGCAAGAAGTTCCGCACCGAGGCTCAGTCCGACGTCACCGCTGAGACGCTCGAGATTCTCGACGAGTACACCGAGAACTTCATGGCCTCCAAAGAGACGGCTGCCGCGGCGGAGTAATTCGAAGACGCGATTTGCCCGGTTGAGCTCCCGACACAGAAGTAGGCAACCCATATTATGCCTAGCCTAAAAGACATCAAAACGCGGATCGGTTCCGTCAAAAACACCCAGAAGATCACCCGGGCGATGAAGATGGTCGCCGCGGCCAAGCTCAACCGTGCCCAAGATGCGGTTGAGGCGGCCCGGCCCTATGCCCACAAGATGCAACAGGTGATCTCGAACCTGGTGGCGCGCGCCGAAGAGGGCTCACACCCGCTTCTGGAGCAGCGTGAGTCCGTCGACCGAGTATTGGTCTTCGCGATCGCCAGCGACCGGGGACTGTGCGGTGGTTTTAACTCCTACCTATGCCGCGGCGTCGAAACCTTCATCGCCGACGAGCAACTCTCCGGCGAGCAGGTCTCCGTGGCCCCCGCCGGCCGAAAGGCGCGCGACTACTTCCGGCGCAGCAAGCAAGACATCGACAAGACCTTCATGGACGTCGTCGACAGCCCCGGCTTCGCCGAGGCCAAGAAGCTGGCCAAATACGCCACCGACAAGTTTTTGTCCGGTGAGTACGACGCCGTGTATGTCGGCTATAACGAGTTTGTCTCGGCCATCGAGTACAACACCTTGATCGAGCCGGTCTTGCCGCTGTCCAAAGAGATTTTCGGTGTCGGCAAGCAGGCCGACGAGAAGTCCGACGAGGCCGAGGGAGAAGAGGCCTCGGGAGCCGCCGAATATATCTACGAGCCCGACGAGGAGAAGCTGCTCGCACAGACGCTTCCCAGCTACGTCGAGGTGAAGTTTTTGCAGGCTCTCCTGGAGTCCTTCGCCGCCGAGCAGGGCGCGCGGATGACCGCCATGGACAACGCGACCAACAACGCCGACGACATGATCTCGTCGCTGACCCAGCAATATAACCGGGCCCGACAGGCTTATATCACCCGCGAGATTTGCGAGATCGTCAGCGGAGCGGAGTCGCTCAAGGGGTGACCCCCCAGCGCGCGAAGCCACCAGCAAAGAATACGCTTAGCCATATACAGACACGCAGTTACGCAATAGATTCAGGAGAAAGACAATGACCACCGAAGCCGCATCCACCTCGGGATCCGACCTCAAAGGGATTCAGGAAGGCGCCAAATTTGGCGAAATTCGCCAGGTCATGGGACCGGTCATCGACGTGGCGTTTGCCGCGGAGGCCGTGCCCCCGATTCTGTCCGCTCTCAAGGTCACCAACCCGCTCATCGACGACAACGAGTGGAACCTGGTCCTCGAGGTCGCTCAGCACCTCGGAGAGGGCGTCGTGCGTACCATCGCGATGGACTCCTCCGACGGGCTGACCCGCGGCGCCAAGGTCATGAACACCGGCGAGACGATCACCGTGCCGGTCGGCCGTGAAGTCCTCGGGCGCATCCTCAACGTCACCGGCGACCCGGTCGACGACGTGCGCATCTTCGAGCTCAACGACGGCACGACCGTCCGCGGCACCCTCGAGAGCGAGAGCGACACCGCCTACACCATCTCGGTGCGCGGCGAGACCGCCGAGACCTTCGAAGACCTGACTGAAAAGCAGATCTCGAAGACCAACGTCAAAGAGGTCAAGGAGACCCAGGCCACCCAGCGCTGGCCCATCCACCGCCAAGCGCCGGAATTCGACGACCTGGCAGTCGCCACCGAGGCGTTCGAGACGGGCATCAAGGTCATCGACCTGATCGCTCCCTACGCTCGTGGTGGTAAGGTCGGCCTCTTCGGCGGCGCCGGCGTCGGCAAGACCGTTCTCATCATGGAGCTGATCAACAACGTCGCCCTCGAGCACGGTGGATTCTCCGTATTCGGCGGCGTCGGTGAGCGCACCCGTGAGGGCAACGACCTGTACTTCGAGATGATGGAGTCGGGCGTTCTGGCCGCCAACGGCAACTGGGAAGAATCCAAAGCCGCGCTGGTCTACGGTCAGATGAACGAGCCCCCCGGAGCCCGCGCCCGCGTGGCGCTGAGCGCTCTGACCGTCGCCGAGTACTTCCGCGACGAAGAAGGCCAGGACGTGTTGCTCTTCATCGACAACATCTTCCGTTTCACCCAGGCCGGCTCGGAGGTCTCCGCACTTCTGGGACGTATCCCGTCCGCCGTCGGTTACCAGCCCACGCTGGCCACCGAGATGGGCAACCTCCAGGAGCGGATTACCACCACGCAAAAAGGGTCGATTACCTCGATTCAGGCCGTCTACGTGCCCGCTGACGACCTCACTGACCCGGCGCCTGCGACCACCTTTGCTCACTTGGACGCGACCACGACCCTGTCGCGCCAGCTGGCCTCGCTGGGTATTTACCCGGCGGTCGACCCGCTCGACTCGAGCTCGACGATTCTGTCGCCCGAGGTTGTCGGCGAAGAGCACTACGCCGTTGCCCGACGCGTCCAGGAGACGCTGCAGCGCTACAAGGAGCTTCAGGACATCATCGCCATTCTCGGCATGGACGAGCTTAGCCGCGAGGACAAGCTGACCGTCGAGCGTGCGCGCAAGATCCAGCGATTCCTGTCGCAGCCGTTCCACGTCGCCGAGCAGTTCACCGGCATGCCCGGCAAATACGTCAAGCTCGAGGACACCATCGCCGGTTTCAAGGCGTTGCTCGACGGCGAGGTCGACGACCTCCCCGAGCAGGCGTTCTACCTGCAGGGCACCCTCGAAGACGTCAAGAAGAAGGCGGCCGAATTGGCCAAAGAGGGCTAATCAGTCGGTTGAGGACCGGGCGCGCCCCCGGCGGGTAGCATTCGCCGGCGCCCCCCGGCCCTCGATGTGTTGTCGTATCAAACTCCACCGGCCGATGAGGCCGCCGAAGAAGTGAATCATGGCTGAAGAGCGAATCACAGTCGAAGTCGTCACCCCCGAGCGCGCCGTCCTCTCCGAGGAGGTCGACGAGGTCGTCCTTCCGGGCGCCGAGGGCCAAGTCGGCGTCTTGCCGGGTCACCTCCCGCTTTTGACCTCCCTGGGCATCGGCGAGATGATCGTGCGCGACGGCGGCGCCGAGCGGCATTTCTTTGTCGACAAGGGCTTCGCCGAGGTGCTCGACGACCGCGTCAGCGTGCTGACCAAGGGTTGCGAGGGCATCAGCGAGATCGACATCGAGAAGGCCAAAGACGAACTCGCCGTCGCCGAGGAAGAGATCGAGCGCCTGGAAGCCAAGGCCGAGGGCGCCGAAGAGGAAGAAGAGTTGCTCCAGCGCTATCGCGACTCGCTCAAGCGCGCTCGCATTCGGCTGCTGGTGGCAGAAGAGACCGAAGAGAGCAGTTGATTGCGCGAGCACAAAGTTGCTCGACCGTCTGAATGGAAATTAAATTGCTATATGTGTGATTGCGGCGTCCCTTTCGGGGGCGCCGTTTTTATTTGGAGCTGTCCCGATCTTCGGTGCCGGCGTCTGTGCTTTGGGCAGGCTCGGGCTCGGGCCGGGGCGGCGGCGGGGGGAGCTCTCGCAGCGCCTTGGGGCGAGGGATGAGCGGCGCGGCGAAGCCGGCCAGGTTCTTGACCTGCTGGGCGGTGAAGACGGCGTGGATATTGACGTAGTCCTCGTCGGGCCGGCAGTTGAGCTTGGCCAGTAGGTCGCCGCCCAGGGCCATATTGACGGCGTTGCCCTTCATGCCCACCAGGCCGAGCCTCTTTTTGAGCCGGGCCTTAAGCGCAGGGCATGACTGGGCGAATTTGCGCGCCTCTTCCGGGTTCTCGAATTTGATATCGACGTCCAGGGTTGGCGAGGCCGGGTTGCTGACCGCCAGGCGCACGCCCTCGAAGCGCATATTGCCCAGCCCCGGGATTTTATAGACGAGGCCCTGCGCGCTCATCGTGACGATGGTGTCGTCGTCCTCGGCGGCGCGCTCGATCTGGGCGAGGCCGTCGAGCAGGCTGGCCGCCGGCATCTTGGCGGTGTCTTCCCCGTCGCCGCGTTGCTGGTTCTCGCGAAGCGGCGAGTCGCTCGGCAACTCCTGGGACAATTGCTCGAGCCACTCGTCCTCGCCGACGATGGTCAGCCCCGGCCGGGCGAGCATGACCTTGCGCGGGTCCCAATAACCGCTCGATTCGGGCACGAGTCGGCGCACCGCAAATTCGCCCTTTTGCTCCCAGGGAACGGGGTCGCGAAAGCGGCGGTCGAGCACCTCGCGGATCTCGTCGTTGGTCTTCTGGTGACGCACCGCCAGGAAGGTGTGCTGGATATATTGGGGCTTGGCCGAGGCCATAAAGAAGGTGTCGATATCGTCGACGGGGTCGAAGCCGGTCGAATGCGCCAGGATCCGGAAATCGGGCACCGATTGCATGACGTTGCGCACCGGATTCTCGTACAGAGTGCCCCGGACACGATCGAGGCGGATCAGCGCGGTCATCCGGGCGTTTCCGGGCCCGTAATGCTTCATGTCGGGGATATTCGTCGGCCCGGCGCGATCGAGCGCAGGGAGTGATTTGTCGGCGCGGAAGGGGCTGCGCTCGGTGGGTTTTTCTTCTTCGTTGTCGTCGGCAGACGGCTTCGGCGTGTCCTCGGCCGGTTTTTCGTCCTTCGGCTCGTCGCTCTCGGCGACAGTCTCATCGGCGAGCTCGTTTTCGGGGGCCGGTTCGGGCTCAGGCTCGGGTTCGGGCTCGGGTTCGGGCTCCGGCTCGGGCTCCGGCTCGGGCTCCGGCTCCGGTTCCTCTTCGGGCTCTGGTTCCGACTCGGGTT
>CAYLTX010000107.1:0-22820 GCA_964386725.1 uncultured Bradymonadales bacterium
CCGTTCGACCGGTCACCCGCACTGGAACGCCGCAACCCGTTTCTGGCGCAGGTGGGTCCAGGGGTCCAGGAACGGCGTAACTGCGGGGGTTCGGGGGTTCAGGAGTTTTGGCAATGAGGTTGATTTGGCTTGTGTGGCGGATCCAGAGGTGCTCGCAGGGGAGTTCTTGGCGCCGGGAAAAGTGGTGCTCATGGCCGGTCGGCCTGGCAGCGGCAAGTCGACGCTGGCCGGGCAGATGGCCGGTGTGCTCGCCGATCGGGGTAGCCGGGTCGTCGGGTTGTGCGCCGATCCCGGAAGCCCCGCGTGGGGGCCACCGGGTGCGGTAAATTTCGCCGAGCGCATCGGGGCCGCGTGGAAGGTCATCGACTCCGAGGGCATCGGCTCGCTGAACGCCGGCCGATTTCGCCTGCCGCTGGTCACGGCCGTTCGAAAGCTACTGCGCCGTGTGGACACGGCTGGAGCAGCGGTTCTGGTCGACGCACCGGGCTTGCACCGCGGGAACACCGCCGCCGAGGCGCTCGAGGCGCTCGTCGAGGCGCTCAGTGCCGACACGGTCTTGCTTCTGCACGAGCCTGGCGATGAGCCCGACATCTTCGATGCGCTCAGCGCCACGTCAGCCCAGATCATCTCCGTCGCCTCACATCCGGAGGCGTCTTCCCCCACAAAACCTGCGCGTGCTCGCGCCAGAACGGCAGCCTGGGACGCCTATTTGGAAGACGCCGAGACGTTTCACCTCCCTGCATCGGTGCCGCGTCTGGGTTTCTCGCCGCCGCTCGAGCTCGACGGTGCCTGGTGCGGCCGCCAGGTGGTCTTGCTCGACGCAGACGGCCAGACGCTGGCGCTCGGCGAGGTCGACGCGGCGAGCCGATCCGGGCTCGAGGTGCGGGCTCCGCTCGAGAATATCGACGAGGTCGCGCACCTGCTGATTCGCGACGCGCGCCGCAATGAGCGCGGCCATCTTCGCACCGACACAAAGAAGACCGGCGGACAGAGTCTGCGCGTCAAACCGCATTTTAGCGGGCGCAAGCGCGGGATCGTCGAGATCGAGCCGGGCGGGGCGATGTCGACGCGCATCGGCTTCGCCGAATTCACGTTGCTCGGAGGCGTCTTCGGCGACCCGACGGTCCATGTGCGCGTCCAGCACCAGCGCCGCCGGATCCTCTTCGATCTCGGCTCGGCCCGCCGGCTGCCCCCGAAGGTGCTCCACCGGGTCAGCGACGTCTTCGTAACTCACGCTCATTTCGATCACTTCGCCGGGTTCGTCGACCTATTGCGCCGCTGGGTTCATAGCGACGCGGTCTGCCGGGTGTGGGGGCCGCCCGGGCTGGCCGATCAGGTCGAGGCGATGACCCGCGCGTTCACCTGGGACCGCATCGGAAAGGACGAGGGACCGGTATTCGTGGTCGGGGAATTCGACGGCACGATGCTTCGGGTCACGCGCATCGAGGCGGCCGTCCCCGGTGGCCGGGTCGAGGTGTCCGAAGAGCCGGTCGAGGATGGACTCCTGTTGCGCGAGCCGCGTTTTCGAGTGCGCGCCTGCACGCTCGAGCACGGCACCACGGTGTTGGCCTACGCGCTCGAGGAGTCCAGCAACTACGCGGTGCAATCCGACCTCCTCGAGGGAGCCTATGCGCCCGGGCCGTGGTTGGGCGAGCTTAAATACGAGGCAGCCGCCGGACACGCCGACGCGCAGATCGAGTTGCCCGACGGTTCGACCGAGTCGGTCGGCGCGCTGGAAGAGAAGCTGCTCATCGAGAAGCCCGGCGAGAAGGTCGTCTACGCGACCGACTTTGCCGACACCGTCGTCAATCGGCGGCGCATCGTCGACTTGGCCCGCGGCGCCTCCGTGCTCATCTGCGAGGCGGCTTATTTGCGCGACGACGCCGAGATGGCCGAACTCGCCCGGCACCTGACCACCAAGGCCTGCGCGGAGATCGCCCGCGACGCCGGTGTAGCCAGGCTCGTACCGTTTCACTTCTCGTCGCGATACGAGGCCACGCCCGAGGCGCTCTACGCCGAGATTATCGAGATCTTTCCCGCGGTCGTCGTCCCCAAGGCGATCGCCGATCGGCTGTGATCGTTGAGGGCGTTGAGCCGGAGCAATAAGCTTGTCGAGCAGAGGTCGGGCGTGCAGTGATGTCGATGTCCCGCACGCCGCCGGAGGGTCGCACGCCGCCGGAGGGTCGCACGCCGCCGGAGGGTCGCACACCGCCGGAGGGTCGCACACCGCCGGAGGGTCGCACACCGCCGGAGCACGGTCGAGCCGCATAAACCTACGTTCCGCTAGCGCTTCACTCCAACCCCGGCTACGGGTTCCTGCTACACCTCTTCGAGGCTTGCCGTCCGTGGGCCTCGCATGCTCGAAGATGCAATGGCGTCCGCGGTGGGCGGGCGTATTCGAACTCTACGCAGTCCAGTCGGAAATCACCCGACACGTTCGGCCCGCAAGCCTCGGAGAGGCGTGTCAGAGCGGCTAGCCGGGGGTGGAGCGAAGCGTAGCCTCCGGCGGGGGTCGGGCGTGCCGCGAAGCGTAGCCTCCGGCGACGGTCATTGACCTATACCATCGCGTACCTAGCGTTTCGGTAGTCGTTCATCTTCTATCGTCACAACCACGCGAGGTCCGCTTTTGGCTGCCGAACGCAACGAGAGAGCCGACCGAAATCGTCGAGAGCGCGAGCGCGCGCAGGTGCGCGATTGGCTGGGCGCGCTCGATGACGTCATCGAGCGCGAGGGCAAAGAGACCGCCGAGAAGCTGCTTCGCCAACTCCAGTATCGGGCTCAGCACCGCGGCATCGAGTTGCCCTTCGAGCTGACCACGCCGTATATCAACTCCATCTCGGCCGACGATGAGCCGCGTTTCGACGGGGACCTGGAGATCGAGGAGCGCCTGCTCAATCTGGTGCGGTGGAACGCGATGGCGATGGTGGTCCGCGGCAACCGCCGCCTGGAGGGTATCGGCGGGCATATCGCCAGCTATACCTCGATGAGCACGCTCTTCGAGGTGGGCTTCAATCATGTCTTTCGCGGCAAGAATCACCCGGAGGGGGGCGACCAGCTCTACCTGCAGGGGCACGCATCGACGGGTGTGTATGCGCGAGCGTTTTTGGAGCAGCGCCTCGACGAGGAGCACCTGGAGAGCTTCCGGCGCGAATTGCAGCCCGAGGGCGGCCTGTCGTCGTATCCGCATCCGTGGCTGATGCCGGATTTCTGGGAGTTTCCGACCGTCTCGATGGGGCTGTCGCCGTTGATGGGCATCTACCAGGCGCGCTTCAACCAATACCTCGAAAATCGCGGCCTGGCCGAGAATACCGGGCGCGTGTGGGTGCTGTGCGGCGACGGCGAGCTCGACGAGCCCGAGGCGCGAGGGGCGCTCCATGTCGCTGCGCGAGAGGGTCTGAGCGACGTGACCTTCGTGGTCGACTGCAACCTCCAACGCCTCGACGGGCCGGTGCGCGGCAACTCGAAGTCTATCCAAGAGCTCGAGGCGACTTTCCGTGGCGCCGGTTGGCGAGTCATCAAGCTTCTGTGGGATAGCCATTGGGACGAGCTCATCGAGAATGACCGCGACGGGGTGCTCGTCGATCGGATGGAGCAGACCGTCGACGGTCACTGGCAGCGCTATGCGGCCGACGGCGGTGAGTATCTGCGCGAGCACTTCTTCGGCGCCGAGCCCGAACTCGAACAACTGGCCGAGGAGCTCGGCCGCGCCAAGCTCGACAAGCTCGCCAGGAGCCGCGGCGGGCATGATGTCGAGAAGGTCTATGCGGCCTACCGCGCCGCCGAAGATGAGTCCGAGCGGCCCACGGTCATCCTGGCGCAGACCATCAAGGGTTTTGGACTCGGAGAGGCAGGCGAGGCCCGTAACATCGCCCACAAGGCCAAGGAACTCGACGAGGCGCAATTGCGCGCGTTTCGAGACCGCTTCAACATTCCGATCTCCGACGATGACATCGGCGAGGCGCCGTTTTACCGGCCGTCGCTGGACAGCAGCGAGGTCAAATATCTGCAGGAGCGCCGCGAGAAGCTCGGAGGCTACGTGCCGCGGCGCAAGGTGCAGGCGCCGCCGCTGGAGATGCCCAACGAGTCCATCTTCGACAAATATATCGAGGGCGGCTCCGGGGACCGGCCGGCGACGACGACGATGATCACCGTCAGGCTGCTCTCCGAGTTGCTCAAAGATGATAAAATTGGCGATCTCGTCGTGCCCATCGTCCCCGACGAGGCGCGCACATTCGGCGTCGAGGCGCTGTTCCCGCAGGTGGGCATCTACGCAGCCGGCGGCCAGCAATACGAGCCGGTAGACGCCGACTTGTTGCTCTCCTACGAGGAGTCACCCGAGGGCCAGATCCTCGAAGAAGGCATCAGCGAGGCCGGCGCGGTGAGCTCGTTTATCGCCGCGGGCAGCGCGTATGCCACCCACGGCATCAACACCATCCCGTTCTACTTTTTCTATTCGATGTTCGGCTTTCAGCGCGTCGGTGACCTGTTGTGGGCGGCCGGCGACCAGCGAACGCGCGGCTTTCTGATCGGCGCGACCGCCGGGCGCACCACGCTCAACGGCGAGGGCCTGCAGCACGAGGACGGCCACAGCCATCTCATCGCTTACACGAATCCGAGGGTGCGAGCCTGGGACCCGTGCTTTGCCCACGAGTTGGCGGTCATCGTCCAGGACGGCATCGAGAAGATGTACGTCGATGGCGAGGACCTGATGTACTACATCACGGCGGCGAACGAGGCCTACGAGCACCCCGCGATGGAGGAGGTCGACCGCGAGGGAATCCTGCGCGGGATGTATCGCTATCGGGAGTCGCGAAAATCCGGTGAGGTCCGCAAAGTCCAGCTTTTGGCCAGCGGCACGATCTTACACCAGGCGCTCGAGGCCCAGCGCATCTTGGAAGATGATTTCGGCGTGACCGCCCAGGTGTGGAGCGTGACCAGCTGGAAGAATCTGTACGAGGACGGCCTCGAATCCGATCGCCACAATCGGCTCCACCCCAAGAAGAACAAGCAGCAGCCTTATCTGCGACGATGTCTGGGAGAGGAGCCGGGCGTAGTGGTGGCGGTCAGCGACTTTATCAAGGCGCTGCCGTATTCGCTCGCGCGCTGGTGCCCCGGAGAGTTGGTCAGCCTGGGCACCGACGGGTTTGGACGCAGCGACAGCCGCCCGGCGCTTCGCGACTTCTTCGAGGTCGACGCGCGTCATATCGCGCTGGGCGCGCTGAGCGGCTTGGTCGCCCAGGAGCGGTATCCCGAAGCTCGCTTCGAGAAGGCCTTCGACGACCTCGATATCGACCCGGACAAGTCCAATCCGCTCAGATCATAATCTCGATTTCTCACTGGATATCTACATTTAGAGGAGTCTCACGTGCCGACTGAATTCAGGCTACCGCAGCTCGGAGAGCAGGTCGAAAAGGGTGTGGTGCTCTCGGTGATGGTCTCTTCGGGCGACCACGTCGACCAGGACGAGGTCGTCCTCGAATTGGAGACCGACAAGGCGACTACGGAGGTGCCGTCCCCGCAGGCCGGTACCATCGGGGACGTGCGCGTCCATGAGGGCGACGAGATTCAGAGTGGTGATGTGATCTTTACCATCGACGAGGATGGTGAGGGCGGGCGTGAGGCTCGGAACGGCGGGCGTGGGGCTCGGGGTGAGGGGCGTGAGGAACGGCAGAACGGCAGGCGTGAGGCTCGAGGCTTGGGGCGCGAGGGCGCTGAGGAGAAGGCAGAGCGGGAAGAGCAGGAGGAGAAGGAAGAGAAGAGAGAGAAGGAAGAGAAGGAAGAGAAGGAAGAAAGGAGGAATCGGGAGCGTAGAGAGGAGAAAGAGAAGAGAAGGAAAAAAGAGGAGCGGAAGGAAGCGAAGCAGCGCGAGCGCGAGCCCGAGAGGAAGGAGCGTGAGCCGGAAGAGCGCCGCAAGCCGACGCCTGTGCGGCCCGGGGAGCCGGTGCCTGCGCCGCCGTCGGTGCGTCGGTTTGCCCGTGAGTTGGGCGTGGAGCTCAGCGAGGTGGCCGGCACCGGCGACGGCGGGCGGGTCAGCGAGGACGACATCAAGAGCCATGTGCGAAACCTCATCGAGGAACTCTCCTCGAAGGTGCGCCAGCAGGACGCCGAGTTGCCCGATTTCTCGCAAATTGGCGAGGTCGAGCGGGTGCCGATGAGCGCGATTCGCCGGGCGACCTCCAAGAAAGTGAGCGAGTCATGGGAGAAGGTCCCGCACGTCACCCAATATGACAGAGCCGACGTCAGCGACCTGGAGAAGTTCCGTCGCGGCTTCGCCGACGAGGCCGAAGGGCAGGGCGCAAAGCTCACCGTCACCGCCATATTGGTCAAAGTGGTCGCCGAGGCGCTCGAGCGGTTCCCGGACTTCAATGCCAGCGTCGACGTCGAGCGCGGCGAGTTGGTGCGTAAGAAGTTCATCAATGTCGGCGTCGCCGTCGACACCGACGACGGGCTTCTGGTGCCGGTGCTGCGAGACGTCGACCAAAAGGGCCTCATCGAGATCGCCGGGGAGTTGGGCGAAAAAGCCCAGAAGGCCCGCGCCCGCAAGCTGTCACGCGAGGACCTGCAGGGCGGGAGCTTTTCGATCACCAACTTGGGCGGGCTGGGCACCACCCGGTTTACGCCGATCATCGGCTGGCCGCAGCTGGCCATCTTGTCGGTCGGCCGGCTCGAGACGAGGCCGGTGTGGAACGGCGATGAATTCGAGCCGCGCGAGATCCTGCCGCTGGGTATCACCTACGACCATCGCGGCGTCGACGGGGCGGACGCGGCGCGGTTTTTGCGCTGGATCGCCGAAACGCTCGAAAATCCGATGCGTCTGACAATGGGCACAAAATAATCATGGCCGAGATGCTCCAGGACACCGAGTTGTTGATCATCGGCGCCGGCCCGGGCGGCTACGCGGCGGCGTTTCGGGCGGCGGACCTGGGCATGCAGGTCACGCTGGTCGATCCGGAGCCGGACCCCGGCGGGGTCTGCTTATTTCGCGGGTGCATCCCGTCGAAGGCGCTGCTGCACGTCGCGCGTGTCATCGAAGAGGCGAGGGCGGCGTCCGACTGGGGCGTCGATTTTGGGACCCCGGAGATCGACGCCGATAGGCTTCGCGAGTGGAAGGACGGCGTCGTGAGGAGCTTGACCGGCGGGCTCGGCCAATTGGCCGGGCGCCGAGAGATCGAGCATATCCGCGGCACGGCGCGCTTCGAGGACCACCGCACGGTCACGATTGCGGCCGCCGATGCCGACGACTCCGGCGCCGCCGGCCGGCGCGTGCGCTTCGAATACGCCATCGTCGCCACCGGTTCGGAGCCCAGCGCGCTTCCGGGACTTCCCTTCGATACTGATTATATTTGGGATTCGGCCGACGCGTTGGAGCTCGCCGACATTCCGGACAAGCTGCTCGTCGTCGGAGGAGGCTATATTGGGCTGGAGATGGCCACCGTTTATTCGGCGCTGGGCAGCGAGGTCACCATCGTAGAGGCCACCGATAGCTTATTGCCCGGGGTCGATCCGGAGCTGGTCGAGCCGCTCGCGCGTCGGCTCGCGGGGCGTGTGTCGGCGGTGCACCTGCAGACGATGGTGGCCGATGCCTCCCAGACCCCTGAGGGCTTGCAGGTCGTGCTCGACGGTGAGGAGGCCGACGAGGGCCCGCAACTCTTCGACAAGGTGCTGGTGGCGGTCGGTCGTCAGCCGCTCAGCGTGGGGTTGGGCCTCGAGCATACCCGAGTGGTGGTCGGCCCGGATGGGTTCATCGAGGTCGACGCCCGGCGGCAAACGGCCGAGCCTCATATCTTCGCCATCGGCGACGTCACCAGCGAGCCGATGCTCGCCCATAAGGCCCACCACGAGGGGCGCGCGGCCGCCGAGGCCATCGCCGGGCGCGAGGCGCGCTTCGAGCCGCGCGCGATACCGGCGGTCGTCTTCACCGACCCGGCCGTTGCGTGGTGCGGGCTGACCGAGCCCCAGGCGCGCGAGCAGGACCGCCCGATCGTCGTCGGGCGCTTCCCGTGGTCGGCCTCGGGCCGCGCCAAGACGATGGGACGCAAAGACGGTGTGACTAAGGTGATTTGTGACCGAGACACCGGCCGCGTCCTCGGCGTCGGCATGGTCGGCGCGCAGGCCGGCGAACTCATCGCCGAGGCCGCGCTAGCCGTCGAGATGGCAGCCACAGCCGAGGACTTGGCCCAGACCATTCACCCGCACCCGACCTTGTCCGAGACGCTGATGGAGGCGTGCGAGGCGACCGAGGGTACAGCCACGCATATCTAAACTGCCCACGAGCTCAAAGCCGATGCATATACCACTCAAAGACGCCCCTGACTTCCCCGACGATTGGACACTCTCCGCCGAGTTGCGGCATATTCTCGAGCACGGCTCGGGCGAGCGGGCGCGCATCGCGTTTCGCGAGGCCAGCGGTGAGACCCGAGAGTTCGGGCGCGATGAAATCGTCTCTCGGGCGACTCGGGTCGCGGCCCATCTATGGGATCTCGGGGTGCGCCCGGACGACCGCGTCGCGCTGGTTTTGCCCGAGAGCGCTGACTTTGTGCATGCGTTTTTGGGCGCGGTGTGGGCCGGCTTTGTGCCGGTGCCGATGTTTCCGCCGCTGGGCCTGGGCGGCCTCGACGCCTACGCCGAGCGTGCCGCGGGCATCTTGGAGGCATCCGGGGCGCGGCTGTTGGTGACCAGCGGCCGACTCCAGAACTTACTTTGGTCACTGACCTCGCGCATCGACTCCCTCGAGGCGGTGGTCGATATCGAAGACCTGCAAAAGCCGACGCGTACTCAGCCCGATCTGGAGCCGGTCGACGCCAACAGCGCGCTCTTTTTGCAATTTACCTCCGGGAGCACCTCCAGCCCCAAGGGCGTCAAGGTCACCCACAAGAGCCTGGCCGCGAACCTGCAGGCGATCGTGCGCTACGGCCTGCAGATGGACCCGCCGAACGACTCGGCGGTGAGTTGGCTGCCGCTGTACCACGATATGGGTCTCATCGGCATGATGCTCGGGCCGCTGCTGTGGGAGATTCCGGCGTGTTATCTATCCCCGCTGGATTTCGTGATGTATCCGGAGAGCTGGCTCGAGGCGATGTCCGACCGCCGGGCGACGGCGACCTTCGCGCCGAATTTCGCCTACGCGCTGGCCGCCAAGAAGATTCCGCCCGAGGTCGTCGAGACGCTCGATCTGAGCTGTGTGCGGCTGGCCGGCTGTGGCGGCGAGCCCATCCAGCGCAAGACGATGGAGGCCTTCATCGAACACTTCGAGCCCGCTGGTTTCCGGCGCGAAGCGCTGCTCCCCTCCTACGGCATGGCCGAGGCGACCTTGGCGATCAGCTTTATCGACGTCAAAGAACGGTATGGCGTCGAAACCGTCTCGCCGGAGGCCTACGAGCAAGAGCGCCGCGCGGTGCCAATTTCGGCGGACGACTCCGATGATGAGCACAGCGCAAACCACGAATTCGTCTGCTGTGGTAGCAGCTTCCCCGGCCACACGATCAAGATCGTCGACGAGGAGGGCCGCGAGCTCGGCGAGCGCGAAGTCGGCGAGATTGTCTTCGACGGCCCGAGCCTGACGGCCGGTTATTTCGACCAGCCGGAGCTGACCGCCGAGACGTTCAGCGACATCGGGCTTCGCACCGGCGACCTGGGGTATTTGGCCGACGGCGAGCTCTACGTCACCGGCCGAAAAAAGGACCTGATCATCGTCAACGGCCGAAATATCGACCCGCAGACGATCGAATGGGCGGTCGCTGACCTGGAGGGTGTGCGAGCGGGCAATGTGGTCGCCTTCTCGGTGCCCGGAGCGATCAGCGAGGAGATCGTGGTGGTCGCCGAGACCAAGGGCGCTCGCGACCTCGACGACCTCGGCCGCGCCATCCGGCGCAAGGTCTCCCGTGAGCTGGGTCTCGGAGTCTCGCGGGTCGAGCTCGTCGAGCCGGCGATGCTCCCGAAGACGTCCAGCGGCAAGTTGCAGCGCTCCAAGGCCCGCCGGCAGTATCTCGCCGGCGAACTCGGAAATACCGTGCGCGCGGCCAATCGATCCATCGACGTCAGGGCAGTGGCCAAGCATGTCGCGCGCTCTGTGGCCAACCGGGCCCGCCATATCGTGCGCCGCAGGACGAGACGGCTCACAGAACTCTTGCGATCTGTGGTGCCCGACGCCGGTCGTTGACCGCGACCGCGCAGCGGTCCACAATGGCGGGGTTCGAGCTGTTCGACTCCTCCCACGCAGTAATAAACGTGTTCAAAATTCTCGCCCGCGCCTATTTGGCCGCCACCGGTTGGACGGTCCAAAACGACCTGCCAAAAGGCCTCGACAAATTCGTCATCATCGCCGCCCCGCATACGAGTAACTGGGACTTCCCGGTCACGCTGGCCATCGCGGCGACTATTGATATGAAGTTCTATTGGGTCGGCAAGCACACCATGTTTCGGTGGCCGTTTGGCTGGCTGATGCGCCTGCTCGGGGGCATCTCGGTCGACCGGCGCAAGTCGACCAACTTCGTCCAGCAGATCGCCGAGGCTTTCGACGAGGCCGACAAAATGGCCCTGGGCATCGCCCCCGAAGGCACCCGCTCGCGCAGCAAGTATTGGAAGTCCGGCTTCTATTATATCGCCCGCGAGTCCGAAGTGCCCATCGTCTGTGGTTTTGTGGACTGGGAAAATAAGCGAGGCGGGCTCGGCCCGGTCATCGACGCCTCCCGTCCCAAAGCCGAGGTGCTCGAAGAGCTGCAGGACTTCTACGACGACATCCAGGGCCGACGCCCCGAGCAATATACGAGGCCGAAGTTTCGGCCCACCGAGAGTGAGCCGAAACGGGCGTCGGATTAAATCTCCAGTCGCTCTTGGACCTCGCGTTTGTTGCTCTCGAAGGTGAAGGCCGAGAAGACCTGATAGAAGTTGGCCTGGTCGACGACCTCCGGATACAGAAGCACGGCCACCTCGACGCGATTCGACCCGAAAGTCATCACCTCGACAATCTGGCGAACCTGCGCGCTGGAGAAGTAGTGATACTTCACGGCGTGATTGACCACGCGCATCCTGCCGCTGCTGAAACTCTCTGCCTTGATGCTCTCGATGAGCGCGTAGAAATCGGCGTCGCTCATCGCCTCGATATAGTCATCGTCGTCGTCGCCGTAATAATCGTCGTCGTCGTCATAGTTGTCATCGTAGTAGTCGTCATCGTAGTAGTCGTCATCGTGATCGCAGCGGTGGTCGTGCGTATGGCCGTGGTGGCCTCGGCGGCTGCGATGGCTGTGGCCGCGGCTGCGGTCGCCACGATGGGCGACGTGGTCGCCTCGGGTACGGCGCGAGCGACGATCGCGGGCGGTGCGACGGTCGGTGCGACGCTCGGTTCTGCTCCGATCGCGGCGAGTGGTCCGACTTTGACCGCTGGAGGATCCCTCGTAAATAGTCTCGTACGTCACCTCGACCGACACCTCGCCGCCGGCTCTGTTGACGTGCCGCACGGTCTTTTTGGTCTTGCAGTCCGAGCAGGACCCGGGGTGACCGTCGCCGGCCGATGCACCGGCGATGGACAGGAAGGTAGCAGCGAGGAAGCTCAGCAGGATGGTGTATCTCATGGCGGATTGCTCGTCGTGGCCGAAGTCTACAGTTCTCTCCAAGTGTCATTCGGTCGGACGCGGCCACCCCCGCCTCTATTCAATCTTCCGCTATCCTCCGCTCCTTCGCTTGCTCTTTCGCTCGTCCGCGCTCAGCTGCTCCCTACTCCGCTACTCCGCGACACGGTCACCTGGGCGAGGTGGCCGCCCGACTGCTGTGCTGCATCGGCTTGGCCTCGACGGGAGCGTTGCGCCACGAGTCGGGTGTCTCGACGACCTCGTCATGGATCGGGCGTTCGGCAACGGCTATCATTTGGCACAGATGGGCGGCCGGGCGTGCGTCGAGATTTGATCGTGGGGGTTTAAAGAATTGGGAACGTGCCGAAGATCAATGATATCCGGTCACTGATCATCATGCTGTCTGAGAGGCGCTCACTGGCGGTGCAATGCCGCGAGGCGCTACTGTCCGATTAGAGAGGCTGTCGATGCGCACATGGATGAGGAGCGGACTATGTCTGTTGGTGGTTGTTGCCACGAGTCTGTGGCTGTGGCCGGCGGTGGCCGACGCCCAGGTCTTTGTCTATCCGCGACGGCCCAGCCAGACCAATGTCCGTTGGTTCGACTTCGAATGGCATCATATCGACATCTTGGTCGGCCCGGAGGCCAGCGGAGAGACGCTCGAGGATTCTGGCCCGAGGCTGCACTACGGCCCGCAAGCCTCGGGTGGCCCGGCCGGGCTCGAGTCCTTCGGGGCGGGCGGTGCGTGGGATTGGACGGCGGGACGCCTGATGCAGCAGGCCGGCGGCGGACGGCTGGGCGCCCAGGGGGGCGGGCAGTCCGAGGGCGGCAAGGCCGGCCGGGAGGCCGGCGAAGAGGAGCTCGCTCCGTGGAGCGGCGGGGTGCGGCTATTCTTCTATGAACGTGAGCGTGAGGTCGCCGAGCGTGCCGCCGGCCTCATCGAGCAGGAGTACCGAGAGCTGGTCGACGCCTTCGACTACGTGCCCGACAAGACCTTCCCGTACTTCCTGTACAGCAGCTATCACGAGTTTTTGCAGACCAACCTCTTTCCCATCCAGGAGGGCGTGCTCGGCGTGACCAGCCCGCAGACCCTGGAGGTGACGCTGCCGTATTTCGGCGACCACGCGCTCTTTCACGACGTCTCCAAACACGAGCTCGCCCACGAGTTCACCATCCAAAAAGTGAGGACCTTTGCCGAGAAGAATAAGGCCGGCAAGAATCCGCTCATGCGCATGCCGCTTTGGTTCATCGAGGGGCTCGCCGAGTACTACGCCAAGGACGGGCTCGACCCGGAGACCGAGACGCTGGTGCGCGACCTGGTCGTCAACCCCGACATCGAAAAGCAATATGTGCTCGAGGGATTCTTCGACGACCGCCGGCGCAGTTTTTTGTGGACCTACAAGCTCGGCCAGGCCCGCGCGGCGTTCTTGGAGGAGACCTACGGGGAGGGCACCATCCAAAGAGTGCTCGAGGAGTCTTACCGACTGGTCGGGACCAAGGACGGCAAAAAGCGCGTCGATGGGTTCCCCGCGCTGCTGACTGCGTTGACCGGCGACTCACGCGAGACGATCACCAAACGCTTCCAGAACTGGATCAAACGGCGTCATTTCCGCACCTATCTCGACGCCGACCAATCGCCGGGCATTCTCGAGGATTACGACACCGGAAACGGCCTGCTCCAGGCGATGACCAGCTCGCCCAGCGGTGAGGTCCTCATGTATCGAAGCATCATGCGAGAGACCGGCCAGCGCAGGATCTATATGGCCGACTACCGCGATGCCGAGGACGCCGAGAAGGTCGCCTCCGACGGAAAGCCCGGCCTCGAATCGCTGCACCCGATCGCCGGGCGTAATTTCGATGTCGCCGACGACAGCCTGGCCTTTGTGGCTCAGCGAGAGGAGCGCGACGTGATCTACTTCCAGCGCTACGACCGCGAGATAGAGTATAGCTCGAAGCGTGCAGAGGACGACCAGGCCAACGAATCCGCCGCCTCGGACGGGGGCGCCGGCAAAGCCCAAGCCGAGCGCTCGGTGGGCGATGTCGACTTCGAGCTTGGTGACCGACACCGCTACGATCTGGGCGCATGGGATATCGTCGCCGTCGACACGCTGTCCTTGGCCCCGGATGGCCGGCGTATCGCCTTTGTGGGGTTGGCCGAGAGCGGCCAGAAGGACTTGTTTTTGCTCGAGCCGCGCGACGACGGAAAGCGCTTCGCGGTCAACCGGCTCACCGACGATATCTACGCCGAACGCGAGGTGAGCTGGGGCGCAGAGGGGATCGTATTTACCTCCGACGCCACCGAAAACGGCCACTATAATATCTTCGGTCTCGACCCGGAGACCAAAGAGATCGAGCGGATCACCTTCGAGGAGCGCGATCACACCTCCCCGCGTATGCTCTCCGACGGGCGGGTCTTCTTCGTCGCCTACGACGAGGTCGGCGCCAACGTCTACCAGGCCGTCGGCCCGGGGTTGGTCCGAAAGACCGGACTCGCGACAGCCTTGTCGGATTTGAGCTCGGGGCCCGACGACGGCCTGTGGGCGCTCCAATACTACAAGGGCGAGCAACGCCCGGCGCGCATCCCCTCGGCCAGACTCCTGGACGGCGAGATCTCCACCCAGGCCCTGCAAGCGGCTGCGTATACCTTGCCCAGCCGCTCGCTGGACGAGGCGGAGCGCTACGACGTCTGGGAGACCGAAAGCTGGGATATCGGCACCGTCTTCGGCATCGTCGGTGCCAGCTCCCAGGGCGTGGCAGGCCAGGGTTATGCGACCGCCTACGACAAGCTGCGCGATCACACGCTCATCCTCAATTTGCTCGCCACCGGCTCCTGGGAGTCGATCGACGGCTCGCTGTTTTATATCAATCAGGAAGACCGCTTAGTGTGGGGTGGTGGCATCTTCCAGGACGTCGGCTACCGACTCGACCGAACCTTCGAGGGCGAGCCGGACACCAATCGCTTTATCTCCTCGGAGCGTTTCTTCGGGGCGACCGGCACGGTGCGCTACCCCTTCGACCGATTCAGCTTCATTCAGGGATCGCTCGCCGCTGGTGGGCTGGACTTCTTCGTCTTCGATGGCACCGAGGAGTGTCTGCGAGATCCGAGCTGCATCGGACGAGATGGGGCCTTTCAGGAGTGGGAGCAGACCAACGACGACGTGCGCTTCCAGCTCGAGCCCTCGGCCAGCATCGGCCATAATACCATCCGATATCACCCGCAGACCGGCCCGTTTATGGGCCATTCGGTCTTGTTGTCGGGCACCTACGATTGGCAGCCCTTTCGCGAACGTGGCTACGCCACCACGCGTCTGGACGCCGAGAAATATTGGTCCCTGTGGGGACGGACCAACTTGTTCTTGCGCGGCGGCACCGGCTATACCTTCGGCGACCGGTTTGCGCGCTCGTTCTTCCTGTCCAGCTTCGACACCGTCCGCGGTGTGCCCTGGGGCGACTTCGACTTCCTTCTGGGCCGCTCCTTTGCCTTCACGACCGCCGAGCTGCAATTCCCGCTGAATTTCCTGGTTCGGGTGCCGTTTATCGACCTGGAGGGGATCGTCGGCACGGACTTCGGCGCCGCCGGCGACGACTTCGTCGAGGTCTGGGACCGGCGCGTGCTCAACGCGGTCGCCGGCGTCAACTTCGGGCTCGGCCCGTTTGTCTTCCGGCTCCACTTCGCCAAGCCCTACGACATCGGCGCGATTCGCACGCCTCGAGGCGGCGATTGGAATACCAACTTCAGCCTGACGTGGCGTTATTGGTAATGGCGTGCAATCACGCAGACTTGTTGATTTACGGACGGTTTGCGCCAGTCCGGCAAGTGGCTGCTGATCGGCTGAAAGATAGTAAGAGATTGAGAAAGTGAGAGAGTAAGATAACTGCAACTGTATCGAGGCGAGCTGGGTTGTTTGAGGCTTTGTTCTAACTCTCTCACTCTCTTACTTTCTTACTCTCTCGGACAGGAGAGCTCATCGAAGGCTCACGGGGTCGAAAGCCGAAAGACCTCTGCGAAATCACTCAACCTAATAATTCCTCAGACGACGGCATCTCTATGTCGAGGTTGATCCCCGAACTCTTGATGAAGTCGACCAGGTTATTGGCATAGCTGGGGAACGGCGGGCAGGACAGCTCGCCTTTGAGGGCCTGGGTGGTGTTGATGGAGTTGTAGATGGTCAGCTGGTTGAAGTCCTCGATGAATTGGCGCGGGCTGCGGGTGAGCTTTTCGAGGTAGGGAAACTTCATGATCAGCTTGGTCAACTTATAGGGGACGTGGCCGACGGGGCCGCGCTTGCCGGCCTCGCGGGCGACCAGTTCGAAGACCTTCAACGCGGACAGCGGGTTGGGGTCGCATAGGTGGAAGGTCTTCGCGGCGGAGTCCTCTTGAAGGCTGATCGTGTGCATTGAATCGCAGACGTAGTCGACCGGCACGAGGTTCAGCGGCTTGTCGCCTTTGCCGGGCATCAAGATCGGCACCGATTCGGGCATCTGCACGATGAGGTTCATCAGATAATAGGGGCCGGCCATCCGGTCGATCTCGCCGGTCTCGGAGTCCCCGACGATGATACTCGGCCGAAACACGCTCACCGGGATGTGGCGCATCGCCTGGCGCATGGCCAGCTCGGCCTCGTATTTGGTCTTCTCGTAGGGGTTTCTGAAGCTCTGATCTTCCTCGAGCTCGTCTTCCATGATCACGCCGGTGCGTTTTCCGGCGACGAAGGCCGTCGAGAAGTGGTTGAGCCGCTCGAGGTGCTCCATTTCCATCGCCGCGTCGATGACATTCTTGGCTCCCTCGACGTTGACGCTGTAGACCTCCTGTTTGTCGGCGCCGAGATACCAGATGCTGGCGATATGATAGATGTCGGTGACGTTGGCGATGAGCTCCAGATACTCGGTGCCGCTCAACCCGAGATCGAGCGCGACCACGTCGCCGCTCAAGATCTGGTAGCGATCCGGGTCGACATCGAGGTTCTCCAGGCGCTTGGTCGCGCGGTCGACGAAATCCGGGCGCACCAGCAACCTGACGAAAGCGTCGGGCTCGCGGGCGAAGATGGTGCGCAGCAGCCGCCTGGACATAAAGCTGGGAAAGCCGGTCAGCAGGATGTCGCGATTCTGGCGAGGTGTCGTCGGAGTGTCTGAGGTATTCGTCATGACTCGGGCTCACTTTCTGGTTTAGCGGTGCCGCGTGTGCGCACGGCCTCGTCGATCTGGGCGTGAATATCTTCGACCTGCCGTCGGGTCTCTTCGAGCGTGCCGTTATTATCGACCACATAATCAGCCACGGCGATCTTCTCCGCGAGCGGCATCTGCGAGTCGATGCGCGACTGGGCCTGCTCGGCCGAGATGTCGTCTCGCTCCACGATCCGCTCGAGCTGGACCTCGGGGTCGGCGGCGACCACGATCAGGCTGTCCAGCCAGCGGTGCATGCCGTTTTCGACGATGAGCGCGGCGTCGTAGACCACCCACCTGTGGCCCGCCTCGCGCAGCTCGTCGGCGCGTTCCATCATGCGCTGGCCGATGCGCGGGTGGGTGATCGCCTCGAGGCGTTTCCTGGCGGCCGGGTCGCTAAAGACGACCTCGCCCAGGGCGGGGCGGTCGAGCGCGCCGCCCTCGCCGATGACCGCTTCGCCGAACGCCTCGCGGATCTCGTCGAGGGCAGGCTCGCCCGGCTCGACGACCTCGCGTGCGATCTGATCGGCGTCGATGACCGGCGTGCCGAGCTCGTCGAGCATGGCAGCCACGGTCGACTTCCCGCTGGCGATCCCGCCGGTCAAGCCGACGATGACGAACTGATTGGCAGTACCCATAAGCAATTAGACCGTATTCTGTGGACTGGCCAATGATCCTCACGTTCCAGGCCCCAACCGTCAAGCCTCAAGCCCGAAGTCCAGGCAGTTGCCGTTCCCCAAGCCCCAAGCCCAGGCAGTTGCCGTTCCCCAAACCCCAAGCCCCAAGCCTCGAGCCCGCAGTCCCCCAAGCCCGCAGTTCAAGCGGCGGTTGCCAAATGCCTGCAGAGGTCTAGGATAGGCCTGTCTTTGGCGAACTTGGCCACAAACGAGACATCATGTCCAGACGACGCACCAGACGCGGCCGCAGGCGGCGCAACACAGACGAGAACGGGCCGATCGACCGCATTTGGTCGCGGGCCACCGAGCCGCGCGTGCCCGGTGTGTGCTTATTGATGGCCGGTGTATTATTGGCGGTGACTCCCTGGACCGGTGCGCCGGAGCCCTTGGAGGCCTCCTGGTGGGATACTTCGCTGCATGTTCCCGGGGCGGCGTCGGTGGCTGCCGGACTGGCGGCGCTGGCCGGCGTTTTGATGGTCGGCGCGTTATGGAACCGCTACCGATTGGTCACCGGTTCCGTCGCCGAGAAGACCGCGCCCGCCGATGCCGTGCTCGAGCATGGGCCGGCGACCGCCAGCGTCAAGGAGTCGCGGCTCCCCGGCGTCGCTTGGACCGGCGCAGTCTCTTTGGCCGTCGGCGTGGTCCTGGTTCTGGGCGGTTGGTTCGCCTCCCACAGCGAGATCAGCGCCTCGCGAGTATTGCTCGCTTCCGGTGAGACCATCGAGCACTACAGCGTCGAGCACGGGGCCGAGGAACTCGACGTGATGCTGCCGCTTCGCCTCCGCCTCGACCGCTTGGAGACCGGGGAGACGCCCACGGCTCACCTACAGGCGTTCGAATTGGGCGAAGATCGCCCGGCCCCCCAGGCGATCCTTCCGGGCGGCGGCCTCGAGTTCGACGGATTTCGAGTGACCTTCGTCGGCATGCGGCCGGATGCCGAGAAGCTCGCTGCGGTCTTCGCCAGCGACGAGCCCGACACCATCGAGGCCAGCGCCACCGAAGGTGAGACCTTCGAGTTGGGCCTGGACGGACCCACCTTCGAGGTCCTCGAGGTCACCCGAGACTACCTCGGGGCGATGGGCCCCGCCGCACGGGTGCGCTCGGCTGAAATCGGAGAATTTTGGGTCTTCCAATCCGCCGCCAATACCCGACTGGACCCCGACCTCGGCCATTCGCTGCGTCTCGAGGCCCTCGAGACGCAACCGGCGGCCATCTTTACGGTAGCCAAGAGCCAGCCGTTCTGGCCGCTTTCGGTCGGCGGGACGCTCTTCGTGCTCGGCTTTGCGCTGCTGATCGCCTTTCCCGAGCGCATCGTGCGCCTGACCGAGCGACAGGTGCGGCTGTGGAGTATCAATGACGCCGGCAGGATCACCGAGCAGACCCTCGATGAGCTTGCCGATTCCGAAGAGCGTGGAGCCGAATCGTGAGTGTGGCTGTCCCTATTTTAGCTGTCGTCGGCGCACTTCTCGCACTTGTGTCGGCCTCGCCGGTGGCGCGCGAACATCGACGCCGCGCGGCCAAAGTGGCCGTCGGCGTGGGGTGGATCGGCGTTCTGGCGGGCGTGGCCGGCTTTTATGCCGGGGCGCTCTCGGGGCTGGCGACGTTGCTCGGCGCGGCCGCGTGCGGCGGCCTGGCCGTGCTTCCGGCGGGCATCAAGCTCGACGGTGCGCGCGACTTTGCCGTGGCGGCCGGCGGAATCATCGCGCTGGTCGTCGGGGCGAGCGGTTTTTTGGCAGACGGCGCGGCCTCGGTCGATGTCTCTCAGGCTTCCTTATTATACGTCGCCCATTTCGGTGCGCTGGGTGCCGCCATCGTCAGTGCGCTGGCCGGCTGCGTGCTCGTTGATGCGGCCACCGACAGCGAACTGCCGGCACCTGGAGGCGGCACGATCGTGGCGGTCGTCGCGCTCGTCGGCGCCGGCGTCATCGTCCACCTGCTGGGCGGCGGCTTCGAGGCAGGCGCATCGGTGCGCGAGATGCTGCCCGAGCTATCCCTGTGGTCCGCTGCCGGATTGCTGGCGCTCCTAGCCGGTATCTATAGGCTACGGTTTCGCGCCGGGAAGCCGGAGACAGAGGCCGGCCGGCAGAGCGTCTATTCGCTGCATGGGCGCGATTATGCGCTTCGCGCAGTGCTCTTGACCTGGCTGGTCGTCCTGTTGGGCGGGCTCGTCCATTGGAATCATTTCGGCACCATCGGCGTTGGGTCCCCCGCCGAGTGGAATGCCGTGGGCGCCGCGGTGGGCATGACCGGGATCGTGTTGATCGGTTGGACGCGCCACGAAGATGAGTCTGACAAGACCAAGCTCGGCGCGCTGGTCGACACGCTCGCCCCGGCAGCGATCTTCTCCGTGCTCGTGATTACCGTCGCAGTGAGCATTGGCTTTCACGCCCCGTTTGGTCTATCGATTGTATTCTGACTTCGTCGCAAAGCGACTTCGTCAGAGAAAGTGAGAAAGTCAGAGAGTGAGATAGTAAGATGGTCTTCCCGAGCATCACCGGTCGGGCCCGAGCCGTTGCTGTTTCTAACTCTCTTACTTTCTAACTCTCTAACTCTCTTATTTTCTGCCTCGAGCCGAAAACCATGCACGTAAAGAAGGCTGAATTCGTAAAGAGCGCCACCGCGCCCTCGCATTATCCGCCCCCGGATCGACCCGAGGTCGCCTTCGCCGGGCGAAGCAACGTCGGAAAGTCGAGCTTGATGAATACCCTGCTCAACCGCAGCGGTTTGGTGCGCGTCAGCCGCCAGCCCGGGCGCACCCAGCTCGTCAACTTCTTTAACGTCAACGACGAGTTGTACCTCGTCGACTTGCCCGGCTACGGCTTCGCCAAGGTGCCCGAGGACGTCAAAGCCGCCTGGGGTCCGATGATCGAGAACTATCTTTCGTCTCGGCCGAATCTGGCGGCGATGGTGTGCATCATGGATATTCGCCGCGGCATGGAGGAGGACGACCGCCAACTCATTGAGGCCGCGCCGCATTTTGGCGTCCAGCCGATCCTGGTCTTTACCAAGGCCGACAAGCTGTCCAAGCAGAAGCGAAAGCAGCGCCAGATCGACATCGCCAATCAATTCGGCGTGCACAAAGATGAGATTATTTTGTTCTCGAGTTTGAAGAAATTTGGAATGGATCAGGTCTGGAAGCGTATAGAAGAGCTGACCGGGATCGGTGGATGAGCTGGTCGATTCCATCGACGCGCCTGATTCGTCGCGACGACGAATTGAAGGTGCGCGAGGCGCGCTCGGCGGACTTCGAACGGATATTGGAGATCGAGCAGGCGGCGCACCCGACCCCCTGGACGCGCGATGTTTTCGCACGCGAGTTCGAGCTGGATATCTCGCATATCTGGGTCGTCAGCAAGGGCAGTCGTGAAGATATAGTCGCGTTTTTGGTCTTCTGGGTTGTCCACGATGAAATCCACGTGCTCAATGTCGCCGTCGACCCCGCGTTTCGGCGCACCGGTATCGCCACGAGCATTCTCCGACACCTCGCAGAGGAGTCTCGCGCGGAAGACGCGAGTTTTATCACCCTCGAGGTGCGTCACCAGAACCGGGCAGCGATCGCCCTTTACGACGCGCTCGGCTACGAGATCATTGGCAGACGTGAAGCGTATTATGCCGACACCGGCGAAGACGCGTTAATCATGAGCCTGCTGCTCTAAGGTTGATTCATGTATAAAAAGTCTCCCGTCGGCGTCGACGGCTGATTTTCCCGGCATCTTCGCCGTCAATACTCGACGATGCTACTCACATCGCCTGCGCTTGCCGGCTTCGATGCCGAAAAAACCATCTCGCCGAGCCTCGGTCCGACTTCTCACACATGAATCGAAGTTGTAGTAGTTCCCACACCCCAACGGGCACCCCATGAAAGTCTTTTCCGGAAGCAGTCATCCCGCCTTCGCCAAGGCCATCTGTGATTACCTGGGCATGGATCTCGGTAAGAGTCACACGGTCACCTTCAGCAACGAGAATATGCTCGTCCAGATCGAGGAGAACGTGCGCGGCAGCGACGTCTTCGTGGTCCAGACATCCTGCCCGCCGGTACATGTACATCTCATGGAGATGCTCATCATGATCGACGCGCTGCGCTCGGCCTCGGCCAAGCGAATCACGGCGGTCATCCCGTATTTCCCGTATATCCGAAGCGACAAAAAGGACCGGCCGCGTATCAGCATCACCGCGCGTCTGATGGCCGACCTGCTCAAGACCGCCGGGGCCGACCGCGTGCTGACCATGGACCTGCACACCCCGCAGGCTCAGGGCTTCTTCCGCATGCCCGTCGACCAGCTGCAGGGCGCCGGCCCGCTATGCGCTCGGCTCGAGCGTGACAAGGAGGACGATTGGATCCTCATCGCCGCCGACGCCGGCGAGGCCAAGGACCTGGGGCGCTACGCCAACCGGCTCGACTTGCCCATGGCGATCATCGACAAGCGCCGCGACGGCGACGACGAAAAACCCCGCGCGGTCAACCTCATCGGCGACGTCCAAGGCAAGACCGCCGTGGTCGTCGACGACGAGATCGCCAGCGGCGGTACGCTCATCGAGGCGGCGACCTTCCTCAAAAAACGCGGCGCCACCAAAGTACTCGCGGTGGCCACTCACCCCGTGTTCAGCTCCGAAGCGCCCACGCGCATCTCTACCGCGCCCATCGAGCAGGTCTTCGTGACCGACACCATCCCGGCCGAGTTGCCCGGCGGGACCAATATCGAGGTCGTCTCGGTCGCCTCGATGTTCGCCGAGGCGATCAAGCGCATCCACGACGGCAGTTCGGTCAGCAGCCTGTTCAAGCCGGATACGCTTCGCGAGATTTTGCAGAAGGATACGATCGAAGACTGAGGTTGAGGCTCGGCATGGCTGACCGCACGACTCGCCACCCCTCCACCGCTTGCGGGGAGGTGGCGAAGCGCGCATTCGAGCGCGAGGCGGAGGGGGGCAACAAAAAGCGGCCACTATATCGAAACCTCGAGACGCGAAGGGGTAGCTTGTTGGGCCCCCCTCCGACGGCTCCGCTTCAGCCCAAGACTACTTGGTCGCTCCGCTCCCAGCGCGCTACGCCGCCACCTCCCCAGAATCTGGGGAGGGGTGGCGAGGCGTCGATTGCTCACCTGCTCAAGAGTCCTGAACCAACTCGAAGAACTCCGCCATCGTCATGTCGGGGCTATACGCATCCAAAAAGTCGGCGAGTGATTCCTCGCGCGGGGGGCGTTCGGTATATTCGGTCCACTTGAGGAATGGGACCAGGAAGGGCCGGGCGGTCTCGACCTCGCGGCGCAGCAGGTCGGCCGAGATGCCGCCCTCGGCGAGGAAGCCGCTGGTCTCGTAGTCGCGCAAAAACAGTTCGCGATCGTAGTCGACCTGGCGAAACTCCACCTCCCAGCCCGACGGCTTGTGGGTGAAGATCGCGTATTGGGCGCGTTCG
>CAYLTX010000108.1:0-14855 GCA_964386725.1 uncultured Bradymonadales bacterium
AGCGAAACAACTTTGGCCGGGATCGCCGCGGCACCGCCGATGGACGGCGATGACGTGCTCGACGGCGTCTTGGAGGGTGGAGAAGACGTAGGATTCGCGGAGGCGTTGGAGGACGTGGATGTAGAGCTGGCGCTTTTCGGGCCAGGAGACGCGCAGGTCGGGCTGGGCGTCGATGAGCTCGGGGGAGTCGACGTCGTTGGCGTCCATGAAGTCGATGGCGTGGAATTCGAGCTGTAAGATCTGGTCGTAGCTGTTGCGAAGCAGCGGCCAGACGGCGTCGAAGCCGGTGCGGCCGAGTAGGTGCAGGCTGGTGCCGATGATCGGGAAGCGTAGGCCGGGGACCAGGCACATCGGGATTTCGACGGGGAGGCCGGAGTCGTCGTCGCGGCGCCAGATCTGGCCGCGCGCCGGCCGATAGGGGCCGATGGGCGCCAGCAGGTTCTGGGCGGGCGTCATCGCGCTTCGGCTGGGGCGGTCGGACAGTCTTCGCCAGCCCATGATCGCCGCCTTGGCCGCGTAATACGGAGGGCACGGGAAGACCGAGGAGTCGTAGAGGTAGCCGCGCGCGTCCAAAATAGACAGCAAATCGGAGGTGATATTATAGCCCGGCGCGCGATAGCCGACCGGCTTCTGGCCGCCGGCGGCCTCGATGGCCTCCTCGCCGCGGGCGATCTCGACGCGCTGGGTGCTCGGGGAGCGCGACGGGAGGTCGTAGAAATGCGAGTAGGTGTGGTTGCCCAGTTCGTGGCCGTGCTTGCTGGCCTCGGCGAGCAGCTCGGCGTGGGCGGGGTGCTCGGCGTCGCGGCCGACGACAAAGAGCGTGGCCGGCACGGCGGCCGCCTCGAAGAGTTCGACCAGCCGGCGTACGCCGATCGCGTAGGCCGCGTCCGCCCGAGTAGATTCGGTGGGTGCGAGCCCGTGAATCTCGCGGTAGCAGCCCAACGAGTCCAGATCGACGGTGATGCAGGCGACGCGCGGCGGTTTTGGGTCGTTGTGGCTCATGGGAGGTTGGTGAGTTTGTGCCCGGTGGGGTGTTTTTGGTTCTTGGTTCTTGGTAAAGCGGTCGAGTGTTGTACCAAAAACCAAGAACCAAGAACATATGCGTGAGGCTATGGCGTCGCTACCGCCCGCCCACCGCAGATTCACCTATGCCGCACGCGGATTACCCAAAACAGGCGCGCCATATTCTTGAGGACGTTGGGCACTCGCCGAAATAGGTTGACCGAGGGCTGGCGCTTTTCGACGACGGTCAGCGGGATCTCGGTCATCTTGAACTCCATGCGCTCGGCACGGATGACAAATTCGCTGGCGAAGAGATCCTTATTGACCACGCAGCGGTCGATGACGTCGAGCAGGCGCTGGCGCCGAAACGCCTTCAGGCCGTGGGTGTCGGTGCCTTTGAAGCCCAAAAAGATGTGCAGCATCATATTGAGCACGCGTGTGGCCAGCCGGCGATAGAGCGGTCGGCGATCGGCCGATTCCTTCAGCGCTTTGCTGCCCACGACCAGGTCAAAGCCCTCCGATTGCATCTTGTCGAGCGCGCGCACATAAAAGTCGGTGTCGCATAGGTCGATCTCGTCGCAGACGACGTATTCGCCGCGCGCCTCGAGGATGCCCCGGCGAAGCGCCAGGCCATAGTCGGGCTCGGGGTTATGCATCAACTTGAGCTCGGGATGACGCTCCATGAGTTCGCGGGCCACCGGGACGGTCTGATCGTTGGAGCCGTTCTCGGCCAGGATGATCTCGTAGGAGTGGTCCCAGTCCGGGTGGTTGGCCAGCTTCTCGTTGAGATCGGCGATCGAGGCCGACAAGATCCCCTCTTCGTTATAGATGGGGATGATGATGGAGACATCGACCTCGCGCTGCTCATCAGTCTGGTCGCTGGCGGTGGAAACGTCCGTTTCGGGCTGTTTGTTCATGAAGGCACTGCTTGTAGATGGTCTAGACTACGATGTGGAGTTTCTATCGGGGTGTCAGACTTTGTGCAAGTCGCCCCGCCCTATCAGCTCACAATCATACATAACTTCGAACGGCCGCTAAGGTCAGACTAGATCCGAGAACGTGCACGTGCACGTGAACGTGAACCGTAGTTAGACCTGCAGAACGCCCATCATCTCGAGGCAGCTTCGGTTGCGCAACATTGCCCGCTTCGAGCCTTTTCGCTGACTCCACCGGACGTGCAGGGGGTACAGCGGTTCACGGCCACGTTCACGTGCACGTGCACGGGCTCGAACCGACCTGACTAGCTGCGCGAACACTTGTGTACACTCAGGAGGCCCTATCGGGCATTCTCTCTATCTAAACCACTCCTACTCCGAAACCCGGAGTCTTGGCTTCGTCAGACCAGCGTCTGTCGGTTTGTCCTCAATCCATGTAGCGCTGCTACCTGTCAATCGGCCAAACCGACATCCATCTGGCCTGACTTTGCCAATTTATCCGGTTTCCGAAATAGGAGTGCTTTAGTGGGGTGACACCGAGATTCGATTCACCTTCGCCGGTTTAACACCACCAGATTCGACGCTCACTCCTCGACGATGCGCTGCATCGCCTGCGGGGCTCCCATTCGAATCTGGCGGCATTATCCTCGCCGAATGTTGAATCTTACTTCGGTGTCACCCCACTGGCATTCTCTGCGGCCATATTCTGCAGCCAGCGATAAATCACGTATAGGATGCCCCAGTTGGCGATGAGCAAGATGGCGCTCATGCCCACCAAAAACGCCATCAGCCCGGCGTCGCTGGTGTCGATCTCGCCCACAAAGGGCACCAGCGTGGGGTCGACGAGCACCATCAGAGGGATGGCGGCCGGCAGGGCGAGGATGAAGGCGGCGACCGCCACCGTGGTCTTGCCCATCGGCTCAGGCTGTTCTTCCTTGGTTGTGCTGAGGTCGTCGTCGGTTTTGTCGGGCGTGGGTTCGGTCATGCCTTCTTTGGTTTGTTGGTTTCGGGTTTCTTGGTTGGTTAAGGGTTTCTTGGTTGAGGGTTTCTTGGTTTGGGGGGCCGGATTGTGTGGCTGATGGCCGGTCTTGGAACCAGTGAGTGGGTCGGCGAATTTCGGGCGGAGCATACAGGTTGGCGATATCCGCGGCAATCAACGCCGAGGTTGCGCGTTTGTGAGCAAGCGCGATACGCTCGTCGCGATATTTTCACAAGCGAACCCACCGCAGGACAAAGCTCGCATGCATCCCCACCTCAATGAGTGGCTCGATCTCGCCATCCGTTGGCTGCACGTCATCACCGGCGTGGCCTGGATTGGCACCTCGTTTTATTTTGTCTGGCTCGAGAATATGCTCGAGCGCCATAAGGACGACCTACCCGACGGCGTCGAGGGCGACCTCTGGGCGGTCCACGGCGGTGGCTTCTATCATCTCAAAAAGTTCGAGGTCGCCCCGCCCAAGCTGCCAGAGACGCTGCATTGGTTCAAATGGGAGGCGTATTTTACGTGGATCTTCGGCTTCACGCTGTTGACCATCGTGTATTACTTCAACGCCGACGCCTATATGGTCGACCCGTCGGTGGCCGAGCTGAGCGCGACCACGGCGGTCGCGATCGGTGTGGCCGCGATCGTGGGCGGCTGGATCCTCTATGACGTCCTATGCCGTACGCCCTTGTTGAAGCGGCCGACGCTGTTCTTGGCGGTGATGTACTTCTTGATGGTGGGCGCGGCCTGGGGGCTGTCCGAGGTGTTGAGCTCGCGGGCGGCCTATATCCACATGGGCGCCATGCTCGGCACGATGATGGCGGGCAACGTCTTCTTCGTGATCATCCCCGGCCAAAAAAAGATGGTCCAAGCGGCCGAAGAGGGCCGCGAGCCCGACGCCGCCGACGGCGAATACGCCGCGCTTCGCTCGCGCCACAATAATTACTTCACGCTGCCGGTGCTGTTCATCATGATCAGCAACCACTTCCCCACCACCTACGGCAACGAATACGGCTGGATCATCCTGGCGGCCATCTCGGCGATCGGCATCGCCGTGCGCCACCACTTCAACGTGCGCCACAAGACCAATAAGTGGGCCTGGACGATGGCGTTTGCGCTGGTCGGCATGGTCGGTCTGGGCCTGGTAACCTCGCCGGATTTCCAGATGAGCGACGAGGAGGCCGCGCTGCGAGAGGCCGAGCCGGTCGAATTCGCCGAGGTCCAGTCGATCGTCTCCAACCGCTGCACGCCCTGCCACTCCGAAAACCCCACCGACGACGTCTTCGCCGGCCTGGTCAACGGGGTGCACTTCGACGAGCCGCAGGACATCCAAAAGCACGCCCAACGCATCAAGATCCGCGTCTACGACCAGGAGACGATGCCCGTGGGCAATAAGACCGAGATGACGGCCGAGGAACGCGAGACGTTGGCGGCCTGGGTGGTGCAGGGGGCGTCGGTGGAGTGAATTTTGGGTGGCGCGTGGAACCCCCGCGGCGGTCGTCGCCGCCGCGCCCCCCGCGCGAGGCGCGGGGGGCTATTATCCTGCCTCAATCATCGGGGCGGATGTTTGGGGGCGTCCGGCAGTGTCTATCCTGCCTCAATCATCGGGGCGGATGTTTGGGGGCGTCCGGCAGTGTCGTTCAGCTGCCGCGGTAGGTCGAGTAGCCGTAGGGGCTCAGCAACAGGGGCACGTGGTAGTGCTCGTCGGGGTTTTGGATCTCGAAGACCACTTTGACGACCGGATAGAAGGCGTCGATGTGGTTGTTTTCGAAGTAGGTGCCCGTCTCGAAGGTCATTCGGTAGACGCCGACGTCGAGGGTGTTGCCCTCGTCGAGGAGGTCGCGGACGCGGCCGTCGTCGTTGGTAGTGCCGCCGCCGAGCTGCTGCCAGCCGTCGTCGGTGCGGGCCTCGAGGACCAGCGGGACGCCTTCGGCGGGGTGGCCGCCGGCGGTGTCGAGGATGTGTGTGCTGATGGTGCTCATGAGGCCTCCAATTCAAGAATTGAGTAGCTTTTCGAGGCGGAGTCTGGTGATTTTGTGTTGTTCCTGGGCGGCGATGTCGATTTCGGTGTCGCGGGGGTTGTCGATGCGGTCTTCGAGCAGGTCGAGCATCTCCTCGGCGCTCTTTCCGGAGGCGCAGACGATGAAGATGAAGCCGAATCTGTCCTCGTAGGCGATGTTGAGCTCGTGGAGCTCGTCGAGGATGTCCTGGTCGGCGTCGGCGGCGCCGGATTGCTCCTGCTCGGACCAGTCCTTTGATTTTCCGGTGGGTTTTCCGTCGGCCTCGCGCTCGCCGATCTTGGGGTGCGCCGAGAAGGCCTCGAGCCAGTCGTCTTGGCCGAGTCCGTTCCAGATATCGTCGGCTGCCTCGCATACCTCGTCCAATGAGATGTACGGGCGGCGCTTTGCCATCGCTTTGGCAAACTCCGTCGAGCCGCAGCATGACAGGAAAGCCTCGGTGGCTGCGGGTCTCGGCAGAGTATTGAGCCACTCGAGCTTGCGTCTTTGCCATCCGGTGTCACTGGGCTGACCGTAGAGGCGCAGCCGGCTGACGCCGCCGTCCGGGTAGATGCGAAAGCGAACGTGGGTGATCGGCTCGCCGTCGGCGTCGAGCTCGAATTGGTGGCGCGTATGGGCCTGCAGCTTCGTCTCGCCGATGAGTTCGCTCCACGCGGTGTCATCTAGCGAGTCGTCGAGCGCGCCTTCGGGCTTGCCGGTGGATGGCCCGAAAGGTTTGACAGGCTCGGCGCGCGCGCCCTCCATCGAAAAGCGGTCCGGGTAGTTGCCCTTGAAGTGGTTGGTGTCGACCTCCATATGAGCCACCCTGCCCTCGGTGGCCAATTTGAGGATGACCCAGTCGTGGCCCGGCCCGCGCCGGCGCTTGGTCTCCCATCCGTCGCCCATATTCTTGCCGCGGCCCGGCATGAGCAGGTTATTGGCCGACCCGAAGAACATATCGCTGGCCTCGATGACCCGGCCGCCGTTTTCGATGGCCGCCAGGTCGATCTCGCCAACTCGCGCCCAGCGGTCGAGGTCGGGCAGCGGCTCGCCGTGTACGCGAAGCCGGGCGACGCCGCCGTCGGGGAAGATATTGAAGCGAAGGTGCGTAAACCTGCGCCCGGTGGAGAGCTCGAAGCGATTCTCGCTGTCCCCCTCGAGGTCGGCCTTCGACAAGATCTCGACCCATTCGACGTCGCCTTCGGCGAGTTCCTCGGGTTGCGGTTGGCCCTCGACGGCACATGCCTCGATGGAGCAGGCCTCCGGGTAATTGCCCTTGAAATAGGCCGTATTGACGACCACGCCGCGGATCAGGCCGGGCAGCCCTAGCCGGACGATGCACCAATCGTGGCCGGGCGTGCGGCGCCGACGCGACTCCCAGCCGTCCATCCACTTGCCGCGGTCGGTATATTTGCCCTCTTTCCAGACCGGCTCGCTCGGTTTGAGTAGGTTCTCCTTGGGGGCGAAGAATTCGTCGTTGGCGATGAGCACCGCGCCGCCGAGGCGCTCGCTGGCGAGGTCTATATATTTCGTGAACATCAGGGGTCCAGGGGTCCAGGGGTCCAGGGGTCCAGGAACTGCTTAACTGCGTCTAAGGACAGGCTTTCCCACCGGCTCGCCAAACTCTCCGCGGGCGTAGACCTTCTGGCCGCGGACGTAGGTGGCCTCGACCTCGCCTTGGAGGCGGCGGCCGTCGTAGGGGGTGAGCTTGTGGCGGTGTTGGAGCTGGTCGGCGTCGACGACGAACTCGGCGTCGGGGTTCCAGATGGTGATGTCGGCGTCGAAGCCGGCGGCCAGCCTGCCCTTGCGGGTGTCGAGGCCGGCGAGCTTCGCGGGGGCCTCGCTAAGCCATTGGGTCAATTGGGGAATCTCGTAGCCGCGGGCTCGGGCTGCGGTCCACATGACCGGCAGTTGGAGCTGGAGCGAGGCGATGCCGCCCCATGCCTCGTCGAAGCGGCCGGAGTCCAGGCATTTGAGCTCGGGCGGGCTCGGCGAGTGATCAGTGGCGACGAGGTCGATATGTCCGCGGCCGAGGGCCTTCCACAACTCGTCGGCATTGCCCCTCGGGCGGATAGGCGGCGCGCATTTGAATTGCGTGGCGCCGTTTTGGACGTCGTCGGAGCCGAAGTAGAGGTAGTGCGGGCAGGTCTCGACGGTGACGTCGACGCCGCGGCTGCGTGCCCGGCGCAAAAACGGCAGCGCGGTGGCCGACGACAGGTGCACGATATGCAGCCTGGCGTCGAAGCGGTCGGCGAATTCGCAGAGCATGGCGATCGCCTGGTCCTCGGCCGAGCGCGGCCGCGAGGCCAGATAGAGGCCATAATGGCGGGCGTCTCCGTGGGTCCAGACCTGGGAGGCGTCCTCGAGGATCTCGGGGAGTTCGGAGTGGCATAACAACACCGCGCCCATCTCGGCGAGCTCGGGCATCGCCTCCTCGACCTCGAGAGTCGAGACGTGCTCGAACTCCGCGACGCCCGAGGGGCATAGGAAGCATTTGAAGCCCAGCACGCCCGCCTCCCAAAGCGCGGCGAGCTCGTCTCGATTGCCGGGCACGAGGCCGCCCCAAAAGCCGACGTCGACGTGGCATTTGCCGCGCGCGGCGTCCAGCTTGGCCTGCAGGCCGGCCACGGAGGTCGTCGCCGGGATGCTGTTGAGCGGCATGTCGACCAGCGTGGTCACCCCGCCGGCCGCCGCGGCGCGGGTAGCCGTCTCGAAGCCCTCCCAATCGGTCCGGCCCGGCTCGTTGATGTGGACGTGGGCGTCGACGAGCCCGGCCATCACCACCGAATCGCCGGCGTCGATCACGCTTGTCTGTCCAGCACCGGTGTCGACGTCTTCAAAATCGGCGACACGTGCGATCTTGCCGTCCTCGATATGGATCGACGCCGCGCGCTCGCCGTCGGGCAAAACGACGCGCCGACTTCGGATGACAGAGTTGTCTGAAGACAAGGTCACTCCACTTAAATCAATAGGTTGTACAAATGCCCAAATCTAACGTATCTGGGGGCACGATGAGACCGGATACACCGGTGAACTGTCAAGAAGCAGTAGTGAAGTAATCAATGACAGAAGCATGGACAATCGGAATCCTGATGGCGGTCGGTTCAGCGTTCTGCTGGACGGTGGTCGACGTCGCTCGCAAACATATCGGCGCCAAGATGAGCGCCTCGGTGGCGGTCACCGGTCTGATGCTGGCACAACTGCCGTTTATGTTGCCGTTTATGGGCGCGGCCTCGGCCGGCGTGAGCCCGGATTCTGAGCTGCGCATCGTCGAATTGCTCTTCGTCGAGTTTCCGGCGATCGACGGCGGCTATCTGACGTTTGCCGTCGCCTCGGTGCTGCTCAATATCTTCGCCAATTGGCTCTTCTTGCGCGCCGTGCAGGTCTCACCGCTGAGCCTGACGACGCCGTACCTGTCGTTTACGCCGGTATTCTCGGCGCTGGTCGCGTTCCTGTGGCTCGGCGAAGAGGTGACGACCTGGGGCATCGCCGGCATCCTGACGGTATGCGTGGGGGCATTTTTCCTGAATCCGGGCACCAAGGGCGAGGGCCTGCTCGCCCCGTTCAAGGCGCTTTGGAGCGAGCGGGGGAGCCTCTACATGCTCATCGTCGCCATCGTCTGGAGCGTCACCCCGATCTTGGACAAGAGCGCCAGCGTCCAGACCTCGGCGATCTTCCACACATTCTTTTTGGCCGCCGGCGTCGGCCTGGCCTTTGCCACATGGCAATTCGCCTCCGGCCGCGGCTCGGAGATAGTGGGCCAGCTCAAGCTGATGCCCGCGCTCATCATGCTGGGCGGCGCCATGCTCGTCGGGGCGATGGTCCTGCAGCTGAGCTCGTACGCCTACGTCGAGATCGCCTACGTCGAGACGATCAAGCGCGCGCTGGGCGTGGTCGGGGCGATGCTCGCCGGCTACCTGATCTTCGGCGAGAAGGATATCACGCGGCGCTTTTTGGGCGCGACCGTGATGGTCGTGGGTGTGGCGATGGTGTTGTTCGGCGGCAATTAGCCAAGATCCGGGCGGAAGCGCTCGAGGATCTCGGTGTAGTCGTCGGGGACGAGGCCTTCGAGGAGGTCTTGGCTCTTGTCGAGGCTGATGGGATCCTTGCGGAGGTCTTCGGGTTGGGTGGCGCGGTAGTCGGCGATGCGTCGGTGGGCCTCGGTGACCGCGTCGACGAGCTCGTCCATGTGCAGGACCTCGGCGGTGTCGAGCTCGATCTGGGAGATCGGGTTCTCGCGCACCCAGGCCGGGCCGAAGAGCTTCTCGAGGATCATCGGGGATAGCTCGGGCATATCCCAGTAGACGCCGTGCTCGCCCAAGACCTTGCGCGAGATCATACCGAATAATCCGGAGCCGGGGATGGCCATCAGGGCGGCCGACAGGAATGCGGGCAGCCTGACGATGGCGTGTGCGCCGTGCTCCAGGCCGTGGCTGAGGCGGAAGGCGGCGACGTCGCGCTCGGCGATGATCTTGGCGTCGCCTAGTGCGCCGCGGCCGTAGACACCCTCCAGAGCGTCGACGTTTTGCGAGCCGCCCGCCCAGGTGAAGAAGGCGGTCAGCGCGGCCGGTCCCAGCCAGCCGAAGTCGACCATCGCCTCGAGCAGGCGGCCGTGGTTTCGGCCCATGGTGTCGAGGGTTTCCTCGTAGCCGCGTGCGTGGAAGCCCTTGGTGCGCGTGTGGACGATGCGGCCGTCGAAGTCGATGCTGGGCGCCTCGACGGGGTCGTTGCCCTCACGCGGGCAGATCCACTTTCCGAAGGCTACCGAGTCGATAAAGACGGCGTCCTTTCTGGGAGCGCGGCTTCGGACTTGCTCGAAGAGATCGCGGACCTCTTCGGGGAACGGCGGCGGCTCTTCTTTAATATCGCCTTTGAGGCCGCGCTTGGGCGCCATCATGATGTCGGCGAAGCGCACCTCGAAGTCGACGCCGCGATCGCCGGCGTATTTTTGAAGGGCCAGCGCGTTTTGATAACGGGCGAAGTGAACCGGAGAGAACGGCTCGCCGGCGTCGTTGAGCTTGATGAGCGCCGGCGGTTCGTAATAGATGCCCACGCCGTAGCGCAGCACGCCGGCGTCGATGGCCGCCAAGGTGGTGTGCAGGCCCATGCCGTCGGAGATGCCGGCGATCAACCAGGGTTGCTCTTTGACGCGCCCGGAGTGCGGCATCTCGGCGATCTTGTCGACCGTCTCTTGGTCGAGGCTGGAGGAGATGGCTTCGAGGCGGGCCATACCGGCCGCCAGATTTTGTTGCTTATTCTCGAGATCCATGGCGCATCGCGGGCTGCAGGTTCGGCGATTTCGATCTTTTACCCCCGTACAGTTAGATCATGCCGCGCGTCGGCGCAACAGACGGGGAGCGGTTTTTGTTGAGCAGATCGCCGCGATGCGGTGAATGAACATTCAGTCAGATCCCGCTGTCATTCGGCTGGGCGGGCTCGTCGGATTGCATGCCCCGGTCGGGCTCGGTGGGACCTCCGCCGGTCTCGAGCATGCGGCAGCTCTCGTCGAGGCCGGCCTCGCAGCCGCGCTCGAACCACCGGCGAGCCTGCTCCTGATCGAACTCGGCGCCCGAGCTGTTAGCGTGGAGCACACCGGCGGCGTGACATGCCTCGGCGCGGCCGAGTTCGCAGCCCTGGGCGTAGTATTCCAATGCCTGGCCGAGGTCTCGCTCGACGCCGCGCGCCTCCGAGTACATCACCCCGGCGAGCCCACAGCCGGTGGCGTCCTTCTCCTCGCAGGCTTGCTCGAACCACTGCGTCGCCGCGCCGAAGTCCTGCGGGATGCCGGTGCCCTCGTAATTCATCAGCCCGGCGGTCACGCAGCTATGGACGAAGCCGTTGTCACAGCTGCGCTCGAAGTAGCGCAGCGCGCGCGGTGCATCCTGGCGCACCTCGTCGCCCTGCAAAAAGAACGCTCCCAGGATGCCGCAGCTCTCGCCATGGCCGCCCTCGCAAGCCCGATCGAACCACTCGACGGCCTGGTCGACATCGCGCTCGACGTCGCCGTGCCCCTCGAATTGAATGACTCCCAGCTTATAGCAGGCGGGCATATGACCCTCCTCACACGACTCCCTGAACAGGGTTGGCGCCTCGTCGGGATTTTGTAGGGCCATATCGTGTTTTTCTTCTGGTGAGGTGCTGCATGCGGCGGCTGACGAAATAAGAAATACAAGCAGCACAGCGATCCAAGCGTTCTTCATTTCAAGCCCCCGATGGCAGAAAATACTGTCTATTGACTGTTCTATCATAAAGGTAACCGGATGAAGCTGCTTGAACAGGGTTATGCGCCGACGAGTCTTGATTGATCGGCCCAGTGAAGCAAGAATCAATGGTAGAGCCATTCGACGTGAGGAGGCGAGGATGATCGAGACATTAGCACAGAAAGCCGGAGATTCGACCTGGCGCAAAGTTGGTGAGAAAGCGGTGGTCACCGCGGTGACCACGCTGATCACCGAGGCGATCAAGGCATCGGTGGAGTTGATGAAGAAGGCCAAGCTGCGCGAGCAGAAGGCGGAGTTCGACGACCGCCGCGCCCGCCAAAAGAAGGACGACGCGCCCGCAGGCGATGATGGGCCCGACGAGGACGCCGTCGACGAGACCGACGAGTCCGATGAGGACGCTGACGAGGACGAAGAGACCGACGCGGCCGACTCCGAGGACGGCGGCCCGGCGGTGGACTTTGCCAGCTATGTCGCCAGGCAGCGCTGAATTTAGGCGATCAAATTCAGCTGATCTAATCTGATCTAATAAGGCGCAGTGTCGCCGAGCCTCTTGGCGTAGTGCTCGGCTAGTCCGGTGTGGCCGGCGCGCCTGTGCTCCTCGATGAGGCGCTCGAGCGCCCACGGGTGCCTGGGCGACAGGGCGATCATCTCGTGCAGAACATCCACAGACTCATCCCATCGCTGCTCTTCTAAGAGCCGCTCGACCTGGCCTCGCAGCTCGCGAAGCCGGCTCCCCACCGGCATGCCCTTTCTGAGTTGCGAGCGCGACAGAGACGCGGCGAGTTGGACGCGCTCGGGTCGTTTGCCTTCTTCTTCTTTTTCTTTCTCTGCTTTTTGTTGCGCCCTGCTCTGTTTCTTTTCGGCCTTTTGTTTGTCGCTTTTGTCGCGCAGACGATAGGTGCGGGCGAGTTTGGATCCGACTTTGGAGCGGGTCTTTTCTTGTTTCTGATCCAGACCAGGATGGTCTGGCACCGGCGAGGTGTCTGCGCCGGCGAATTCGGCGAGCAGGACGACCATCGACAGGATATCGAAGCGGTTGTGCTTGAAGACGTCGAGCAGTAACTCTGGGTCTTGTTCCTCGAGGTATCGATTCCAGCGGCCCGGGATCTTGGCGCCCGGGATGTCGTCGTGGCGCTGAAACCCGAGCACGTCCTCCTCGAGCGCCGACAGCTTGTGGCTGTTGCGCTCGGGCAGTGTCTTGCGCGAGATGCGCAATAGATCGATGTGGGGCAGCTCGTCGAGGTTGTGGTCAATTTCGTGTTGGGCGAAGCGGCGTCGGAGCATGGGCAGGTCGAAGCTGCTTCCGTTAAAGGTGCATAACCCCTTATAGTTGCTCAGTAATTCGGCTGCGGCGGCCAGCGCCGCGGCTTCGTCCTTATCGGTGGGCATGAAGAAGTGATAAACTCCGAACGAGTTGCCCTCCCACACGCCGATACCGATGCAGAACGGATAGCTGGACTTGGCTAGGCCGTTGGTCTCTAGATCGACGAAGGCGATATCGGTGGGATCGAGCGTGTGGATCCGTGAATCGGCGAGGGCGTTCTGCACCGCGGTCCAATCGACCGCCGCTCCCTCGACGAGTCGGCGCGCCCCGTGGCGCTGGCCCTGTCGGTGCGAACGCACCAGATAATCGGCCCGGCCGCGCCCGGACGACCGGCTCTTGGCGCCGACTGCTCGCCATTTTTCGAGCACGGCGGGTGACTCAGAGGCGTCATTGGAGGGCGCTTCGACGCCCTCGGCGGTAAAGACGCGCGGCTCTTCGGGCGTCTGTTGGCGAGCGGCGTCGCGCCGAGAGCGGGAATCGTGCAGCCGCTTTAGCCGTTTTTTGAAGCTCGAACTCATGGTAACACCGGGGTTGGCCGAAGGCTTCGGCCGCACGAGCTTAACATAGATTTTCGAGGAAGTGATGGCGAAGTACCCCCGCATGGATGACCTGCTGCGCAACCAGCGGCGCAGTTCGCGACGCAGAGGTCGGGGAGCGCGAAAGTGGCTCGCCCTGTTGGTGTTGATCGGTATCGGGGCCGCCTGGTGGTGGTATCCGCAGGCCGATCCCGAAGAGGAGCGCGCCAATAGCCGAGAGGTAGCGCTGCGCGCCGCGTCGGCAGTCGTCGGCGATACGGTGCAGGCAGCCCGAGCTCCGCTCGATGTCGAGGAAGGCGGCGAGGAGTTGGGCACCAGCAAGCGCGATGAGGAGCTCACCGCCACCTGGACCGAGGGAGAGGAGGCCACCATTCGCGGCGTCCTGCAGCCCAATCGCTCAGTGTTCGTGGCCCTGCAGGAGCGCGGCCTGTCCAATCGCGCCATCCACGACGTGGTCAGCGCGACCGGAGAGGAATTCGAATTTCGCAAGAGCCGGCCCGGTGACGAGTGGTACGCCGAGGTCGACGCCGACGGCACCGTCACCCGATTTCGCTACAAGACCTCTCCCGAGGATATCTGGGAGACCACGCGCACCGGCGAGGGCGAATATAATTGCGAAAAGATCGAAGTGCCGGTCGAAGTCAAGGAAGAGGTCGTCGGCGGCACGGTCACCAGCAGCCTGTGGCAGTCGCTGGTCGATATGGGCGAGGATGGCAGCCTCATTTACCGCTTCGCCGACATCTTTGCCTATACCGTCGACTTCAACACGGGCACTCGCCCCGGCGATCAATTCGCGATGGTCTTCGAGAAGATCTACCTCAACGGCGAATTTTTGCGCTACGGCAGGATCCTGGGCGGCGTCTACGGCGGCCGAGATGGGGTGACTTACGGCTTTTATTACGAGACCGAGGACGGCGAAAAGGGCTATTACGACGAAAAAGGCGAGAACCTGCAGCGCCAATTCCTCAAGAGTCCGCTGGCGTCGGTTCGAGTGACGAGCACCTACGGAAAGCGCTACCACCCGGTGCTCAAGCAGATGAAGATGCACCGCGGCATCGACTACGGCGCGCCCATCGGCACGCCGATTCGCTCGGTCGCCGACGGCACGATCACCTTCGCCGGCTGGAAGGGAGCCAACGGCCGGCTCATCGCCATCCGCCACGCCAACGGCTACACGACCTATTACGCACACCTGTCCAGGATCGCCAAGGGCATCACGCCGGGCAAGCGGGTCACCAAGAAGACGATCATCGGCGACGTCGGCAACAGCGGACGCTCCACCGGCCCGCACCTTCACTTCGGCATGAAGCGCCACGGCAAATACGTCAACCCGCGCAAGGTCGATTTTGCGCGCGCCGAGCCGCTCGAGGGCGACGAGAAAGAGGCGTATATCGAGAAGGTGGCCAAGCCGCTCAAAGAAAAGATCGACGAGGAGCTCGGGGACAGCGCACCGACGATCACCGACATCGCGCTCGACGATCAGCCGTCGATCTCGCCGGATTGATGCATGGAGCCTTGGAGGCATGGAGGCATGGAGGCATGGAGCCTTGGAGCCCTGGAACCATTGGATCCATGGAGTCCTGGAAGAGCCCATGGAGCAGCTTGGAAGCGTTGAGGCTGCTTGGCTGAGATTACAGCGCGATTGAATATGTCGACGGCTGTTGGGGCGGTTTCAATGATTCAAAGGCGCTCCATGGGCTCTACCGTGCCTCCATGAGTTCAATGTTTCGGTGTTCCAGGTTTCTGTGTTTCCACGTTTCCACGTTTCCATGAATAAGCTCATCAACATTGCGCGGCGTCCGCTGGTGCAGCGCGGCGCGATTGTCGCCTATGTCGCCTGTCTGGTGGGCCTGATCGT
>CAYLTX010000108.1:14955-22362 GCA_964386725.1 uncultured Bradymonadales bacterium
TGGTGCAGCGCGGCGCGATTGTCGCCTATGTCGCCTGTCTGGTGGGCCTGATCGTGGTGTTTGTATTCGTCTCGATGATGCAGGTCGAGCATTCCGCCTATATCCAGGCGGCGTCCACCCTCGAGAAGGATCGGCCCAACGTCATGCGGGGCATGGTGCTCGACGCGCCGCGGGGTACGCGGCTGACCGGAGCGGTCGTCGAGGTGGAGCTGCTCGACGGGCCCTACGAGGGCGAGGCGACGCTCGAGCGGCTCTCACAGCTCGACCCAACTCAAATCGCGCGTGGGCGTACCGAGCGCAGCGGCTATGTGCACCTCGTCGCCGAGGTGGCTTCTGATCGTGGGACCGGTGAGCAGGCGCTGGTGCTGCGTGCGGAGAGCTCGAAGATCGAGGAGTTCCGCGTCGGGCGCACCATCGAGGTCGTCGAGCGAAGCGTCGCCAGGGATTATTGGCCCGAGCGCACCGAACGGCTGCCCGAGGACGACGAGCGTCGCGGCGTCGAGATCGTGCGCGAGTCCGAGGGGCCGATTCGCATCGACGTGCTGCCGGCCGACGCGCAGGTCTCGCGCGGGCTGCGAAGCCGGGTGTATCTGCGCACGACCGACCGCGACACCGGCGCCCCGGTCGCCGCGAAGCTGCGCTTCGACGAGGCCGAGGGGATGCGCGAGGGCGAGTTCCCGGAGGAGATCGAGACCGACCGTCTGGGGCTCGCGCGCGTCGATTTCGTGCCGGTGACCGACCAGTCGTGGACGCTCGAGGCGCAGGCCGAAGACCGGCCAAATAAGCAAGACAATCAAGACAATCAAGACGAGCAAGACCAGCAAGGTCAGTCCGAGCCGTCGAGCGCGAAGCTCACCATCCAGACGACGCCCGCCCAGGTCTCGCTGCACATGCAGGACGTGCTCGCCGTGGCCGGTCGATCGGTCGACGGCGCCGTCGACAGCCTCTCCGGCTCGGGCGGCTTGATGGTCGACCTGTACAATGGAGATGACTGGGTCGACGCCCGCGCGTTCGGGCTGAGCCGTGAGGGCAGCGGCGTTCGCGTGGACGTGCCCGAGCTCGACGACAGCGGGCTGTTATACCGCGTGCAGGTCTACGGCAGCCTGTACGACCCGGGCGGCGCCTGGGATATCGAATACCTCGTCGCCGCCGACGGCCGCGATCTGGCCGATTACCAGCAGGCGGCGCAGGCGCTGGCCGAATATATCGCTGAACACAACGACAACCACGCCGGCGACGACGGCTACTTCGGCCACCTCGCCGAGCAGAACGTCTTCGCGACGGCGACCTCGCGTACCGAATTGCGCGGCTGGATCGAGGCGATGCTCATGGCCGTGCCGCGCCACTTCGATGCGCCGCCGATCCTCATCAACAGCCAGAAACAAGCCCGCGACGAGCTCGACGCCTGGAAGGAAGACGTCAAAGGCGACCTCATCGTGCTGACCGCCCTGGCCTTGCTCATCGGCCTGGCGGTGGTCGGCTACCTGGTTTTGATGGGCATCCGAAGCTACCGCGAGCAAAACCGCCTGCTGCGCGACGTCGACTTCGAGATGTCACTCGACGAAGACGAATACGGCGACTACGACCAGGACTCGGACGAGCTGGACCGAAGCATCGCCGAGGGGAATGTGGTGGTCGGCTTACAGATTTTCATCGTGGTGATGACCCTGGTGTTGTTCACGCTTGGGATTTTGCTTTTGTTGAGCTACCTGTGATTTTGATTTCATTGACCGTCAGTGGTTAGCAAGCAGCCGCTCCGCGTTCCACGTTCCGCGTTCTGCGGCCTGGACCCCCGGACCCCTGGACCCCCGAACCCCTGCAGTACACGCCATGCCAAACTCCAATACGATCTATATCGTCGACGGCTCCTCGTATATTTTCCGGGCGTTCTACGCCATTCGGAATCTGTCGACCTCGAAGGGTTTTCCGACCAACGCCGTGTATGGTTTTACGCAGATGTTGGTGAAGCTGCTGCGCACCGAGGACCCGGAGTACGTCACGGTGACCTTCGACGCGCATGACTCCGACAAGACCAACTTCCGCAAGGAGATGTACCCGGAGTATAAGGCCAATCGCTCGGCGATGCCCGAGGACCTGCAGGTGCAGCTACCCTACTTCCACAAGGTGGTCGAGGCGCTGCATATCCCGCTCAAGGAGCAGGCGGGCGTGGAGGCCGACGACGTCATCGCCACGCTGACCCGACGGGCGGTCAAGGAGGGCCTGGAGGTATGCATCATCAGCGCCGACAAGGACCTGATGCAGCTTCTGGGCGACGGCGTGCGCATGGTCGATACGATGCGCGACAAGACCTATACGCCCGAGACGGTCAAGGAGCGCTTCAACGTCACGCCGGACAAGGTCCGGTACGTGTTGGCGCTGGCCGGGGACAGCTCGGACAATATCCCGGGGGTGCCCGGCATCGGCGAGATCACCGGCGGCCGACTCATCGACGAGTTCGGCGATCTGGAGACCCTGCTGGATAATATCGACGAGGTCGGCGGCAAGAAGCGAAAGCAAAACCTGCGCGAATTCGCCGATCAGGCCAGGCTGTCGCTGGATCTGGTGACCCTGCGCGAGGATTGCCCGGTCGAGTTCGACCTGGATCGCCTCAAGCTCACCGCGCCGAACCTCGAGCAGCTCGCGCACTTATTTACGGAGCTCGAATTCGAGGCGCCGCTTCGCGAGATCCGCGATTGGATGGACGAGCACGGATGGCTCTCGGAAGAGCAGCTCTCGTTGGACTTCTCGAAGGTCGGCCCGCAGGTCAAGGACCACGAGTCGACAGACAAAAGCTACCGCGCCATCCACACCGAAGACGAGCTCGACGAGGTGCTGGCCAAGCTCGACGAGGTCGACCGCTTCGCCTTCGACCTGGAGACCACCAGCCTCAACCCGCTCGACGCGCGCATCTGCGGGATGTCATTCGCCTGGGAAAAAGGCGAGGCCGTCTATATCCCCTGTGGGCACACCTACGAGGGCGCGCCCAACCAGCTCGACCTGCACGAGACCCTCGAGAAGGTGCGGCCTTATTTGGAGGCCGACGAGAAGAAGGTCGTCGGCCAGCATCTCAAATACGAGTGGCTGGTGCTCCAAAAGCCGCCGTATAATATCGATCTGCGCGGCATCAAATACGACACGATGCTGATGAGCTACTTGCTCGACCCGGCCAAGCGCGCCCACAGCCTCGACGCGATGGCCGAGGAGCTGTTTGGTTATCAGACGATTACGTTCCAGGACGTCGCCGGCAAAGGAAAAGGCCAGCTCACCTTCGACGAGGTCGAGCTCGAGGAGGCAACGCCGTACGCGGCCGAGGACGCCGATCTGACGCTGATGATCTGCAACGAGCTCGAGCCCCAGCTCATCGAGGCCGGACTCAAAGAGCTCCACGACGAGCTCGAGGCGCCGCTCACGCGCACGCTGGGCATCATGGAGGCCACCGGCGTGCTCATCGACCACGATATGCTAGGCGTGCTCAGCGAGGAATTCGAAAAAGAACTCGACGAGCTGCAGGCCCAGATCGACGAGCTCTCCGGCGGGCCGACCAACCCCAATAGCCCCAAGCAGCTGCGCGAGGTGCTCTTCGAGAAGCTCGATCTGCCGGTCAAAAAGCGCACTAAGACCGGCCCGTCGACGGCCGCCTCCGTCCTCGAGGAGCTCAGCGAGCTGCACCCGCTGCCCGATCTCATCCTCGAGTACCGCTCGTTCTCCAAGCTCAAGGGCACCTACGTCGACGCGCTGCCCGAGCTCATCCGCGAGGACACCGGCCGCATCCACACCGACTTCAACCAGGCGGTCACCGCCACCGGCCGGCTGAGCTCGTCGAATCCGAACCTGCAGAATATCCCGATCAGAACGGCGCGCGGCCGCCAGATCCGAAAAGCCTTCGTACCCGCCGAGGGCTATAAGCTGCTGGTCGCCGACTACTCGCAGATCGAGCTGCGCATCCTGGCGCATATGTCCCAGGACCCGCTGCTCATCGAGGCCTACCGCGAGGGTCAGGACATCCACGCATTGACCGCCTCGCAGATCTTCGACATCCCGCTCGACGAGGTCACCGGCGAGCAACGCTCGGCCGGCAAGACCATCAACTTCGGCGTGCTCTACGGCATGGGCCAGCGGCGCCTGGCCCGCGATCTGGACATCTCCCAGAGCGACGCCAAGCAATATATCGAGAACTACTTCGACAAATACGAGCGGGTCACCGAATTCTTCGACGAGCTAGTCGACGAAGCCCGCGACAAGGGCTTCGCCAGGACCATGTTCGGCCGTCGCCGGCTGATGCCGGAGTTCGAGGGAGGCCGCCGCCAGCAAGCCTTCGCCGAGCGCGTCGCCGTCAATATGCCCGTCCAAGGCACCGCCGCCGACATCATCAAATACGCCATGGTCGAGCTCCAGGCGCGCATCGAGCGCGACGACCTACCCGTGCGCATGCTCCTGCAAGTCCACGACGAACTCGTCTTCGAGGTCGCCGACGACTTCGTCGACGAGGCCCGCGAGCTCGTGCGCGAGTGCATGGAAGAGGTCTGCGAGCTCGACGTGCCGTTGAAGGTCGATATGGGTGTTGGGGATAATTGGTTGGATGCGAAGTAATGGAGCGCGGACAGCCTTGTCCGCATTGGCCGACGTCGCCGGGGTCGCTTTTCGACCCCGCGACGGAGGCCAACCCCACCCGCCATCCACACCTTGCCTCCACCCACGCCTTTTGCGATCCTCACCAAAACAACCACCCGATATCAAAGGGGGCCTCGCCATGCCAAAATCGCTTCTCTTTGCCACATCACTCGCCGGATGCTTGTTGCTCGCCGGTTGCGGCCCGAACCTCCACGAGACGGCGACCCGCTACCCGGACGGCACGCCGCGCACCGAATATAGCTTCTATTTCGAGGGTGAGGGCGACGAGCGTCGTCGTGATGTACGTCACGGACCATCCAAGGAATGGCACGAAAACGGGCAGTTGAAGGCGGAAGGCAGGTACGTCGACGGGGAGCGGTCGGGCCAGTGGGTCTTTGGGTATGAGAACGGACGCACCGAGTCGATTGGCAAATTCGAAGATGGGCAACGCACCGGCGAGTGGACGTTCTTTCGCGAAAGTGGCGAATTATTGAAGACCGGCGGCTTCGAAAACGGCCTTAAAGCCGGAGAGTGGACCTTTTACCACGCCAATGGCGAAAAGCGTGCGAGCGGTCCCTTCGAAGGCGGGCGCCGGACGGGCGTGTGGACGTTCTGGACCGCCGATGGCGAGCGCCACGCACGTCTTACGTATGGCGATGACGGTGTCGAGCGCGAGCATTTCGAGGTGTCGAAGAGCGACAATAAGCCGGTCAACAGCGACGGAAAGCCAGCGATCGGAGACTTTTGTGACAAATCGAATATTCGCGCGGTCGTTTCAGCGCATGCCGACCAGATCAAGTATTGTTATGAGCGGTCGCTCCAGGAGGACGAAAGCCTGAAGGGCAAGGTAATCTTGCAGATGAAAGTCGGGTTGGCCGGTGAGGTTGTGGGGGCCTCCGTTGCTCGCTCGACGATGAATCACGCCCGGGTTGAGGGGTGCATCGTGGCGGTGGCGGAGACGATGCAATTTGACCCTCCGAGTGGGGGGATGTGCATTATCAATTATCCGTTTGTCTTTAGCGGATTACCTCGATCTGCGGCCGTCGGCGGTCGTACTGAGCCCTCCAGAGATGTTTCTGTTACAGTAGCAGGGTCCAACGGGAAGCCGATTGGCTCGTTGTCAAAGGATTCAATTCACCAGGTTATCAAGAGTCATCGGGGTCCAGTTACCGCCTGTTATGAAGAACGCTTGCAATCCAATGGCGAACTCGCCGGCCGCGTCAAAGTGCGATTCACCATTGAGCCGAACGGCCAGGTCAGCGAGGCTGACGTCACGACCTCCACACTCGACGACGAGCCCGTGGAGAAGTGTCTGACCGATGACATATTAACTTGGCAATTCCCCGAACCCGAGGGTCACGGGAGAGTCATCGTCAATTATCCGTTCACCTTCAGTACGAATTGAAGCTGATCATTGGCGCTCATTCTTCAACGCGCGGATTGATTAGATACTCGCCCGCGCTACCAATTGCCGACAATCGGGAGGTTGCCGTGAAGCAGTTGCTATTCTTCACAATCCTGGTGTGGGGGCTCATCTCGAGTGGTTGCGGGACCAGCATGCACACGACCTCGAATGAGCCGAGTGGTGCTTTACGCAACAAATCTAACCGAACGGCCCCGAATGAGCCGAGTGGTGACTCAGGCGACAAATCTAACCCTGATGCCAACGAGGAACCCGCTGAGCAACCTACACCCGCGAAGGAATGGTACGATAACGGCGAGCTCAAGGCGGAGGGGCACTATGTCGATGAAGAGCGCTCCGGCGAGTGGGTCGAGTATCACCCAAAAGGTTACAAGCAGGCAGTCGGCCACTACGAAAGTGGGCGTCGCACCGGGAAGTGGATTTTCTACCATCACAACGGCGAAAAACGCGCAAGTGGCCATTATGACGGAGGTCGGCGTGTCGGCGATTGGACATTCTGGACGGCCGTTGGTGATCGTTTTGTCCGTCTCACCTACGGCGCTGAGGGCGTGAAGCGTGAGTATTTCGACTTGCCGGAATCGAGCGACAACGCGAAAGATGATTCACAGAATCCAGATGCCGATCCCGCGAATCTATCTGCGGTAATACTCGCTCACAATCCCCCGCTACAATCATGTTTCGAGCGAGCACTTCGCGACCAGCCCAAATTGAGTGTCGAAGTAGTTGCGACTGTCCAGGTTGGACTGCGAGGCGAGGTTGCAAATTTGGAGTTGGACAGCACCCCAAAAATGCCTTTCTCCATGGAAATGTGTTTTTCAGATGTCTTGCAGGCTATGCAGTTTGACCCGCCGAGCGGCGGTAAGATTAGCTTTACAAAGACCTTCATTCTGCGCGTTGAAGAATGAGCGTCACGCATCCGGACTCGGGTTGGCCGTCCGGCCCAAAGTGAGCGCGGTTCTAGCCCACTCAAGCTCATTCACCCGCCGGCCAAGCCGGCGGGGGTCTTTGGGAGGCCGTTTGGCTCAGTGGGGTGACACCAAAGTGAGATTCAACATTCGGCGAGGATAACGCCGCCAGATTCGAATGAGAACCCCGCAGGCGATGCCGCGCATCGTCGAGGAGTGAGCGTCGAATCTGGTGGTGTTAGACCGGCGAAGGTGAATCGAATCTCGGTGTCACACCACTAGCTTCCAGGCTGATTCACCCGCCGGACAAGCCGGCGGGGGCCTTGCGGGGTGCAGAGATTCTTGCCGTTCAGGCGCCGCCGTTCAGGCGCCGTTTATGCGGGTTGACCGTGCGCCGTAGTGGAGCAAAGCGGAACGAAGGCCTCCTTTAGGGCCGCCGCTGTCAAGCAGCCACGTTCGGGGTGACTT
>CAYLTX010000109.1:0-1015 GCA_964386725.1 uncultured Bradymonadales bacterium
AAACCAAACCGAGCCGCCCGAACGACCGCCGGGCCACGAAACCAAACCATAGCTGGGGGTAAGGACGGCGCTTTTTGCCGTCCGCACCCCCAGAGAGGGTCGCCGCTCACACACCTCCACTAACACACACCTCCAGCAAGTCGTCGCGGAGCACACCAACATGGAAAACCCACCGATAAGTTGATAAGAACAGAGCGTTACACATAACGAACAATTCCGTAGTTGATTGGAGAGAATCGAGATGAAGTACCGCATTCTGGCAACGACGCTCGTGCTCAGCTTCCTGATGGTCGGCTGTGCCGATGATACTGACGATGGTGATTCGCGTGTGACCGTGAACTCCGAAACCGGCGATGATGCCGGCGCTGATGCCGGCCCGGATTCGAGCGACGCCGACGAGTCGGAGGACGCCTCGCCGCACGTCGAATACGATCCGCGCTGCGGAGACGCGCCGATCGATGACTGGCCGCTTCACGACGAGCTCGCCGACGGTGAGGTCAACTCCTCGGGCAACGCCGAGGCGCGCACCTTCGAGATCGACGCCAACGCCGGCGGCTACCAGCAGGCCAGCTCCAACCCCTTCGTCTACGTCAACCTGGGCACCGGCGAGCGCGTCGATATCACCGATATCGAGGCCTTCGAGCGCACCGATTGGGATCTGGCGTTCCGGCGCACCGCCATCCGCACCAATAGCGGCGACTCCGGCCCCGGAGACGTATCGCTGGCCCAGCTCAACGACACCAGCTTCGGCGAGGTGGACTCGGCTCCGTCCGACGAGAGCGAGTACTTCCAGGACGTCTCCTACGACGAGGAGTGCGAGCCGATCACCGACCCCATCGGCATGCTCTATACCGCGTTCAACTACGTCAACACCGGCAGCCCGTCCGGCTCCTGGTATGATTATTTCGAAACCGAGGTGATCTCGCCCGACGGCATCATCTACATCGTCGACGTTCCCACGCGTGACACCACCTATAAGCTCGAGATCGACACCTGGGAAGACGGCGTCTACACC